>NZ_JBQHVO010000058.1:0-33476 GCF_052064465.1 Niallia sp. HCP3S3_B10
TTTCATTTATCAAGTGAATTAACATTTAACAAAAAAGCTTATTGGAATAACGATTGTAACCAATTAATGATTTTCTATGAATAATTCAGGTATAAGTTTATTAATCACTTACAATCTTTCGTTTAATTTATTATATATTCAATGATTTCTAAATAATTATGTTAGATTTTCTCACACTCTATTTTTTAGAACAAAAACCTCTATTGCAAAATTGCAATAGAGGTTTTCTATTTTTCTTAAATCTCTTACTCTAGCTAATTCTTTTATTTAATTGCAAAAAATCACTAGTTATTGCATTTTTGCAATATGTATACCTAATTTCTTAATTTTTCTAGAAAGAGTAGAAGCATCAACTCCAAGTTTGACACTAGCTTCCTTCATCGTTCTGCAATTCTCTACTGTTTCTTCAATTATTTGCTTTTCAAAGGAATCCACTAAAGATTTCAATGTTTTATTTTCTCCATCAAGCCTAATTGATTTCTTTAACATTGCATGAGATAGATGCTCTTTAGTAAGCTCTTCTTCCGAAATTGTCACCACAAGACGCTCTATTGTGTTTTGAAGTTCTCTAACATTTCCGGTCCAAGGATAATCCATAAGCACATTAAATATAGTTGGATTAAATCTTTTGCTTCGGTTATAAACTTCATTAAATACAGTTAGAAAATGATGGGCCAAAAAAGGAATTTCTTCTCTTCTCTCTCTTAAACTTGGAATACAAATAGGTGCAACATTTAGCCAATAGTAAAGCTCGCTTCGAAATTGATTTTCCTCCATGAGCTTTTCTAAATCTTGAGTTGTTGAACAAATAACTCTAACATCTATTTCAATCGGTGCTTCATTCACAGGACTTATCATCTTCTTTTCCTGCAAAACCTGTAACAATCTAACTTGTAGATGGATAGGCAACTTTTCAATTTCATCCAAAAATAGAACTCCATTTTGAGCAGCCATTATAGATCCAGATTGTATAAGGGGACCTCGGTTTCCGAATAATTCCGTCTCAATCATATCTTCTGGAATTGACCCTAGGTTTACTTTTACAAATGGACCTATTCGTCGTAAACTTTTTTGATGAAGTATTTTAGCAAAAAACTCTTTACCAACACCAGATTCCCCTCGAAACAATACAGGTGAATCTACTTCAGCAATCCAATTAATTAAATCAGAGGTTTTTTTCATGGCTGGGGATTTTATAATAACTTCTTCTGTTTCACTTCTTTTATTATGAAGTTCAGTTTGATATTCATACAATAATTCTTTTGTCTCATTTAGTTTTGTTAATAATTCCTCTGTCTCTGTAATATCCTTTGATATATTGATTACCTTTTCTAAAGTGCCCTTTTCATTAAAGATAGGATATCCTTTTACTAATAATCTTCTTCCAGATTTAGTAGTTTGAACTATCGTCACATTCCTCCCCTCATTGAGCACTCGTTTCGTTGAAGAATTATCTATTATTTTTTCAAATTCCATCCGTTCTATTGGTTTACCTACAAACTCTTTCTCTTTTACCCCCATTATCCGCTCACACGCTTCATTTACTCTTAAAATAATTCCATTCGCATCAGAAATGGTAATAAGCTCTCCAATCAAACTCATAATTAGATCAAATTCTTGTTTTAATCCCCCTATTCTTCTCGTATGAAAAGCCAGATGCTCAATAAGGCTCTCATGAAATAACAGAATTAACCCCATTGGTGAATTTCCATTTCTCTGAAGACATGTTTCATAGAGGATTTGTGAATCTATTTCATTTAATCTTGTAGACGAAATAGTAGACTGACCTTTTTTTATACATTTATGAAGAGAACTATTCGTAATGACTTCGAGAATATTAATGCCAATAATATCTCTTTTTATTTTCTTTGTCATTTTTAATGCCATATCATTCATATACAATATCGTTCCGTTTTCATTTGTAAGGATAATACCAAAAGGAAAATAATCAAGGATTCTTTGTTCAACCATATCTATCACTTATTCCTTTCTTCTATCTTGGCTTAATACTATCATACTAAATAGTCTAATTATTCGCTAAATTTTTTTAATATAAACAAAAAGAACAGCTTACTAGCTTGTACATCCATTTACATGCTAGTCTAACTGTCCTCTACTATATAATTCAGCTTATCTTTTTAGTAATTAAGCTTGAATAACCAAATTTATTTTAGCAAATAAACCTTAGCCTCATACGGTCGCATTAACATTGTACTCTCTTCTTTCTTGATAATTACTAATTAGCATTTCGGCTGCGCCCTCGGAAAGTTCTTGTAAAAACTCCGTCTCTATCTCTTTCTCACTAAAGTTATAAATAACAACAAATGTTTCCTCATTTAAAGAACGCTTATAAGCAAAAATTTCCGGATGATTTTCTAGCAATAAGTGATAGCTGCCCATAAACGATCACTTCATTTTTTTTCGTAACTCAATAAGCTTACGATAATAATGATAGAAAGAATTAGGATCGGCAATTGCGCTTTTGACATTTACCTTTTTATAATTGGCGTTCTAAAGTTTGATGTATTCCACTAATTACAAGTGGTGCATACTATCCACCATAAATTAATCCACCTAAAAAAGGAGCAAAATCAAAGATAGCTACAACGCCGCCTGTAATCTGGTTACCAAAAAAGAATGTAATTGGTCCGATTGCAATAAATGATACAAGTTTTCAATAAAAATTTATGCATTTACAATTTCATTTTTTTCCTTTTTATTAGATATCTTCCTTTTTTCTTAACAAACCTTTTAATCCATTCTGTCTATTAAATATGAAAAAACGTACAGAAATCATAAAAATTTTTGTATACCTAAAACAATAGCCAACTAATTATGCCAATTAACACAAGTAATAGGATGCTATATTTTATGGTGATATTAAATAATTTACTTTCTTGTCCTGAAAGTCCTACTGCTGCAGCTGCAACGGCAATAGACTGTGGAGAAATCATTTTTGCCATTGTACCGCCCATTACATTCACTGCAACCATTTTTTCAGAAATTATCCCAATTTGAGATGCTGTTACGGCTTGCAATGGTGCAAATAACGAACCACTATTTACAACCGAACCAGTTAAAAATACACCTAACCATCCTAAAACAGGAGAAAATAATGGGAAGATATTTCCAGTAGAAGCAAACGCCAAACCAAGAGTGGAAGACATACCCGAATAAGTACAAATATAAGCAAAAGCTAACACACTACATATTGTTAGTACAGGAGAAAATAATTCTTTTGCAGTTTCTGTCAATGTTTCTCCCAATAGCTGTTTACTACATTTAAAAAGAAAGCATGCAACTATAATAGTTATAAGGATTGCCGTAGTTGTTGATGAAAATAAATCAAATTTAAATACTGCAGGATATGGTGTTTCCACAGGAACAATAGGAGGTAACTTTATAACATTATTATTTAAAAATGGAATGGGAAGTAAAAAAACCAGTTTTTCTAATGGACCTCCCGGACTAAATAAGTCTTTTACAATGGATAGATTAAATAACGTAACAATAATCGTTAAAAAAATAAAAGGCAACCACGCGTAAGCAATGGAACCGAAAGAATAGCTCTTTTTTTGCGAATCCCCTTCTTCTTTTATTCGATATATTTCTTTTGGCTGCCAGACTTGTAAAAATAATGCAAGAGCTATCAAACTGACAATCGCAGCAAAAATATCGGCTAAAGCAGCACCAACAAAGTAAAGCACCACTGCCTGTGTGAAAGCAAATGACATACTACTGACTAAAATAGCAGGAAAAGTTTGCTTCATTCCTTTCCATCCATCGATTATACCTATTAATAAGAACGCAACAAGTATACTAATAGCCGGAATAACCATTGCAGTGTATCTACCAACCATTAAGCTATCTAGCCCTGTTAGTATAGAAGGGACGGTAACTGGGATTCCCATTGCTCCAAATGCACCACCAGCTATATTTGCGATTAAACAGAGACTTGCTGCATATACAGGACTAAAGCCTAAACCTACTAAAATTGCTGCTGTAATAGCTACTGGAGCTCCAAAACCAGCAGCCCCTTCTAAAAATGCTCCAAAAGAGAAAGCTACAATAAGTACTTGTAATCGTTGATCAGAAGTGATAAAAGAAATACTATTTTCAATTATTTTGAATTTTCCTGTTTTAACCGTTATTTTATAAAGAAATATTGCAGCAAATACGATAGAAGCTACCGGCCATATGCCAGCTATGATTCCATAAAAAGCTGCCATTATCACAAGGATTATTGGCATCTTATAAAGAAAAATAGCCACTAATGCAGCAATAACCATACTATATGCACCAGCGATATATCCTTTTAGTTTCATCACCGTCAATAATAAGATAAAGCTTATGATGGGAATTGCAGCAACCAATGCTGAAATCCATAAATTATTTAATGGGTGATATACTTGATTCCATGGTGTCATTTTACTTTTTCTCCTCCTTCACGATTAACTACAGTTTGCAAGGCAACTAGAGTAAATACTCTTACTAAAAATTTATATCTTCCTTCTTTTTCCCTTATCGCTTCCTAATTATTCGTTACAATTAGCAAAAAGGACTGTTTCATATTTCCTAATTGGAAATATGAAACAGTCCTTACGCATTTTTTGTCCTCTAACCCAGTATTATATTTTGTTATATTATTAATGAATAATCTCGCTTGCTTTTGCCTTTTCTGTCATTTTTTTCGTTCCTTTTTCCAATGGCTTTTTTAAAAAGAGAGCAATAATGAAGGCAATTGCACTAAAAACGAGAAGCATACTAATTGAAAATAGTACTGTTTCTTTCACCATGCCGCCTACTGTTTCTCTTAACAGATTAATAGCATGTGTAAAGGGCAGGAAGGGATTAATGGTCTGGAAAAATGGTGGTGCAACTTGAATAGGGAATGTACCGCCAGAACCAGATAACTGCAACACAAGAAAAATAATCGCTAATCCTTTGCCAAGATTGCCAAAAACAGAAACCAATGTGTAAACAATAGTCATAAATATTATGCTAATAAACATGCTGAACAACACAAATGCAACTGGTTCTGCTACATATGCCTTTAAGATAAATATATCTCCTAGTGTAACAATCAAACTCTGACATAATCCGATTGTTACAAAAGTGAGCCATCTTCCAAAGTATATTTGATTAGACGTGTACATGCCTTCAGGATTTCGAACATCCACTCTTAATAAAGAAATGAGCAATAAGGCACCAACCCATAAACTTAAGGTTGTATAAAAAGGAGAATTCGCTGAACCATAATTAGGAATTGGAAACAGAGAATTTTCATTTAATACAATAGGGTCAGATATAAAGTCACTTTCTTGCTGTATATCATTTTTCAACAAAGAAATAATCTCACTTAGATCGTATTCATCTTCAAAAGTCCGAATAGAATCTGCTGTTTTAGTCAATGTAGCTTCTAAATTTGGCAGTTCATTTTGGACCATATCTGCTGCTTTATGAACAGCATCTTCTACTCTTGGCAAATCATTCTCAATAAATGCAGCCACTTTAGAAATATCTTCTTCAGCCGCAGGAAGGTCATCACGAACAAAGTCTGCTGCTGCATGAAGCTTTTCCTTTAAAGCTGGAAAGGAATCTTTATAAAAATTTGCTGCGTCATTAATACCTTCCATAACTTTATCCATATTTTCCTGTATTAGATTTGTCGCTTCATGAATTTCTTTTTCTATTTTAGGTAAATTAGCGTTTAGCTTGGATAATTCTTCCTTTGCGAAAGTTAGTGACTCTTCTGTATTTTTTATTATCTCTTCTAGCTTTGGTATATTCTCTTGTGCACTTTCTAAATCATTCATTGCATTTTGCGCAGAATCCTTTATCCCTTCTAATGTACGATTAATCGCTGGTTCTGTTTGCTGATCATATCGATCTATGAGGGTAGTACTAAGCTCTATTGCTTCTTGTGATAATGCCATTAAAGTGCTTGCTTCTTCCTCATCATCTGCCTTAATCGTCTGAAGCTTCTCTTTTTCTTGCTGAAAATTTACTTGCAATGCTTGTAAGTCTTCTATTTCTGTTAATAAAGCTTCCTCTCCATTTGAGGTTGCACTGTTTAGAGTAGTAAATAATGAAATCGACCGTGTTAAACTATCGATGCTTGTTTGCACTTGTGCCTGTAAAGTCAATGCCGTTTTTGAAACTTCTTCTTCTGTTAGTGCTCCTGCCTTTACTGACGCTGCAAATTGATGAACAGCATCAGCTGTTTTTTGATAAAGCAGAAGATTTTGCTTATAAACTGGACCAACAGCATCAAGTGCTTGCCCATTTGCTTCCATAAACGCTGGGAGTACGTCTGCAATTTGCTTACCATTATTTATCCCTTGCTCTATTTGCTCTAATGAACCACTTGCTGTTTCAAGAAAGGATTGCATATCTTCTACATTCGATAATGCACTTGTTACCATTTCACTAATATCAGCAAAGTGAGCATCTAGCTCCGTTACTCGATCACCTAGTTTTTGTATCTCTGGCGCCTTTTCCTGTAATAGAAGTACACCTTCTCCTACCTTTTCTAGTTCCGGAATCTTCTCTTCTAATAACAGGATATTTTTACTGGCTTCATTAATTTCCGGAAATGCAGCTTCTAACGCTAAGATTTTTTGCGCTTGTCTATTGATTTCCGGCAATTTACTTTCAAGCTTTACCACCTTTTCTCCCAGTTCATTTATTTTAGGAACTTCTTTTTCTAACGCAAAAATTTTCTCTTCTATATTTCGAATCGTCGGCAATTCTTCTTCCAGTTTAATTCCAGCGTCATTAAAAACACTCAAAACAGACTCACTTACGGTATGTATAAAGTTTTCTTTCACTTGTTGTACAATGGTAGAAGCACCAGTTGATGTCATTTTTGGCGCGATTGCGTTTAATTTTTCGTTAACACTATAGTCAATTTCAGGCTTTACTTGTTTGTCATCTAAAATCGTGGCAATTTTAGCAGAAAAATCATCTGGTATGTATAGGCTTGCATAATAGTCTCCTTGCCTAACCCCCTGCTTCGCTTTTTCTTTACTTACAAATTCCCAGCCAAGCTTATTATTTTCCTTTAAGCTCGCTACAATTTCATCACCAATATTGACAGAATTATCGCGAATAACCGCTCCATCATCTTCACTTGTCACAGCAATTTTAATCCCACTCGTATTGGAATATGGATCCCATGAAGCTTTCAAATTAAACCATGCGTAAAGAGAAGGCAAAATCATAAGAGCCACTATTAAAAAAGCAGCTACTGGAGCTTTAAAAATACGAATCCAATCATTTCGATAAATAGTAAATGCATTCTTCAAAAAACAGACCACCTTTGTTAAAACTTAATTTATTGTATGGAAATGATTATAATACCATTCATAATTAAATAGAAGAATAATTCGATACATTTGAAATTTGACCGGCTTAAAATAAATTGCTCTTTTGTTTTCTGCTACTGCATGAATCTCTAAAACAAGCTTGCCAGGTCCCCTCTTTTCTGCCTTGTCACCATAAGTTCTTTTGCCTCACAAAAAATAATTAGAAAGTATCATCCCTTTGTTTTTATTTTGGTATTTTTTTCTACATTCCCTTTTAAATAATGCTATATTTCTTCTTGGCATAAAGAGGAATAGAATGTATATGGAAAAACTAAAATCATTATTGCCAGTATTTATCTTACTTCTATCTACTGTTTTTGTATCACCTGCATCTGCTGCTAATAAGCTGCAGGTACACCTTATTAATGTAGGACAAGGAGATAGTACGATATTATTTTCAATGGAGGGAATAGCGATGGAAGTGATGTTACAACAGGGACTAAAAGATATGGAGACAAGGCACGATTATCGTGCTTGGGAAGATTAATAGCAAGGCGGTTCTTTTGCATCCATTTTGGGAGCAGGAGAATTGCCTTTTTCTATTATAATAGAAGAAAATAGCATTTCATTTGAACTCGCTTCCGCTCCAGCTGTTCTCTCACTCTTCTAATTCTCCTTCCCTAGTTTTTTTGAAACTTTTCCCAATAAAATCCGTAAACATCGTTAAAAGGAGTGATAGGGCAATGTTGGAAGTTAAGGTAAAAAACACAACGACCATTTACACATAAAATGGCAACTAAGCACCATTGAAATTCCCTTATCAGACATTACAGCAGTAGCAAATGACGAAACATATGCTGGGAAAGAAATAACCGGAATAAGAATTGGTTTTCCTTATGGAAACACAGACAGGGTCATCATACATACCAAAACAGATAATTATATTATTTATACAAGTATCGGAAATTTGCAGAACAAGATTACGAATTTCATTAAGGAAAAATAAATTTCTTTGACACCACAAAATTAGCCGATTTGTGGTTTTTTTTTGACTAAAGTCATTTACTCGAACTTAATCAAGCAAGTGATTAAAATATACTACTTTTTTTGAAGGAGAAACTACTCTCTTTTAAAAAGACTATCTATCTCATGTCTTCATTTATATAATGATCATATAGTAAATTCAAACAATTCTATCAATAGAAATAAATGGAAGGAGTTTTATTACAGTGGAAAAAATAAAGAAAATAGCCATTCCAAATCACCAGCGTATCATCGTTATTTCCGATATACATGGAGAAGTCAATCTATTAAAAAAGCTCCTACATAAAGTGAATTATCGTCAAGATGATTACTTAATGATAAATGGAGATATGTGTGAAAAAGGACCTAGTAGTAAAGAAGTGATTCGTTATATTATGGACCTTTCTAGTAAACATCCAAATGTCTATGTAACAGAGGGAAACTGCGATGCGTTGATAGAGGAACTTTTGAATGAGAATCCTGCTCTATTAAAATATCTTGCAAGACAAAAACATTCTCTCGTAAATGAGTGGTTGGAAGAACTAGATTTTATTATTACAGAGCAAACAACAGTTCAAGAAATAAAACAGCTACTAATGAAACATTTTAGCCATGAAATCGATTGGCTGGTTAATCTCCACACCGCTATTGAAACAGAACACTTTATCTTTGTTCATGCAGGCTTAGAGAATATCAACAATTGGCAGGAAACAGATAGAGAACTCGCCATTTCGATTCCTTCTTTTTTAGAAAAGAACCATCAAGCGAATAAATACGTTGTTGTTGGACATTGGCCAGTTGTAAACTATTCAACTGAGTTTCCTTCTGACAATCCAATTATTAATGAGGACAAAAAAATAATCGCCATTGACGGTGGAAATATGGTGAAACCAACTGGACAGCTAAATGCATTAATGATAGAAGGAGATACACTTTCTTATACATATGTTGACCATTTCCCTACTAGGAAAGTCCGCCAAGACTTTTATGCCGATTCTACTAAGTTTGGTGCGATTAATTATCCCTATTACTCTATTCAGCCATTAGCAAAAAATGATTACTTTACACAATGCAAGCAGTTAGAGACAAATCGCGTCATTTTTGTGAAAAACGAATACATTCACCTACTTAACGATGGAAAATACCAAGTAAAAACGGACGTATCCTGTGCTCAGCTTACCGTACATAAAGATGATCATGTATCCATTATTGATGACACTTGCACAGGATACACATTGATTAAAAAAGATGGCATGCTAGGATGGATAACGAAAGATTGTTTATAAGGAGCGGATATCCGCTCTCTTTTTTATTTTGAAAAACGCAGTAGATTTTATCGAGAACCCAATGCATTATCAGAAAAGGTTTTTTAGGGGATGTTCCATTTCCGATAATTGAATACGCTATCAATTAATGGTATAGTTTAATTATATCAAAAGTCTATACAATAAAGGCGGAATTTATTTATGCTAGTGATTCGAGAACTACCTATTGAAGCAATTACTATTTATCCATCCAATAGCTTTGACGGAATGGAGATATTATTTCGCGTTAGCAATCATAATTATCAATTTCTAATTGGTAATTCCAAAAATCCTTTTCCTATAAACGTAAAACATGTATTTAAGGAAAAGGCTATCTGTCCATTTTGCCAGAAAAAGATTTTACCCGTACCATTAGGCCAGCAGCTTTGCATAGCATTTCAAAAAAATCAGTCTGCCCTTTTGCAATATTTCCAAGAAGAATATCCGGATGCTTTTTGATGGACAGGTAGGGACAATTCTCCCCCCTTCCAGTTTTTCAAAAAGCAAAGTCGTCCCTCTAATTAATTTCTGAATATTAGAAATATAATTATTTATGAATGTGTTTTCATTATTAAAACGCTGGGAATCATCGCCATTTTTCAGTTTGGCAAGATGCCTATTCTTCCTTGCAAGCTTTTTCAATTGTTGTTAAGGTAGGTAAATGTATCAGATACAAGAATACAAAAGACAGCTGTCAACACTTTAGTATTCAAGACTTATAATTTGTAAGGGAGAGATTTGGTGCAGGTAGAAGTATTTATTTCTTTAGGAATTTATTTAGTAGGTATGTTGTTAATCGGTTATTATTCGTATAAAAAAACATCTGATTTGAATGATTATATGTTAGGAGGGCGTGGTCTTGGGCCGGCTGTAACTGCATTGTCTGCAGGCGCTTCTGATATGAGTGGTTGGATGTTAATGGGATTACCAGGTGCGATGTACGCTTCTGGAATTTCAAGCTTATGGTTAGCAATCGGATTAACAATTGGTGCTTATTTAAACTATCTAATCATTGCCCCACGACTTCGCACTTATACAGAAGTGGCGAACGATTCTATTACCATTCCAGATTTTTTAGAAAATCGCTTTAATGATTATTCGAAAATACTCCGTTCTGTTTCAGCGCTCGTTATTTTAATCTTTTTTACTCTTTATACATCATCAGGCCTTGTGGCTGGTGGCCGATTGTTTGAAAGCTCTTTTAATACCGACTATAAAGTAGGCTTATTTATAACAGCTGGGGTTGTTGTTGCCTATACTTTATTCGGCGGATTTTTAGCAGTAAGCATGACTGATTTTATTCAAGGTGTCATTATGTTTATTGCGCTCATATTAGTTCCTGTTGTAGCTTTTACAGATATAGGTGGCGTACAGGATACCTTTCAAGAAATTAAAAATGTGGATCCTTCCCTCTTAGACTTTTTTAAAGGAACCTCCTTTTTAGGAATACTATCTTTATTAGCATGGGGTTTAGGTTACTTTGGGCAACCACATATCATTGTTCGATTTATGGCTATAGGTAGTATTAAACAATTAAAGACAGCACGTCGAATTGGTATGGGATGGATGATTGTTTCTATCATTGGTGCCATGTTGACTGGTCTTATTGGGATTGCCTATTACTCTATTCAAGGACAGGAGTTAGCCGATCCTGAAACAGTTTTTATTGCTTTTTCTACTATTCTATTTCATCCATTGATTACTGGATTTTTATTAGCTGCAATTCTAGCTGCTATCATGAGTACCATTTCTTCTCAGCTACTGGTAACTGCTAGTTCGTTAACAGAAGATTTTTACAAGACATTTTTCCGTCGAGATGCTAGCGATAAGGAACTTGTTCTTATTGGACGTATAACTGTATTGATTGTAGCATTGGTTGGAATCTCTCTTTCTATCAACCCAAATGATACGATTTTAGGACTGGTTGGTTACGCATGGGCAGGCTTCGGTTCAGCATTTGGTCCTGTAATCTTGTTAAGTTTACATTGGAAGAGGATGACAAAATGGGGAGCTTTAGCAGGAATGCTTGTGGGAGCTGTAACGGTTCTCATCTGGGCAAATATTTCCGTCTTACAAGAAACACTTTATGAAATGATTCCCGGCTTCCTATTAAGCACCATTGCAGTCATACTAGTCAGCTTAGCAACTGAAAAGCCATCAAAAGAAATAGAAGAGCAATATCATCAGATGGAAGATGTGATGAAAAAGTAAGCATTGTGACGGTTCTTCCTCTTTGGAAGAACCGTCCATTTATTTCCCCTACTGAAAAAATGTTAATAAACCTTACAAAACACTAGTAATATCAAAGATAATATAATAAGGTTATGAATATATATAATTTTAGCAATATTCCATTAGCCCTCCATCACTTCCCTTATTAATATTCCTCCATAAATCAAAAGTTCGTTTTTTACTATCCAATTCTTACAATATACGACAAATTAATATTTTTTTCGTCAAAATCCGCACATTCTATTGAAATAACAAAAAATAATATGTATAATAACCAATATCAATAGTTTGGCAGGTGATTTATCATCGATGCAAATGAAATGAAGAAATTTTTATCTCATGTGTATAACAAGATTTCTAAGGAGTTATTTGGTGCTGGTACAACATTATTAAAGGTAACAATCGAACAAAATGTTATCACCCTTCACGCAAAGCATCCTCGTGCATCACGCTCTGCTGCTCTGGAAGGAGAAGTACCCAGCCTTAAACAAGAAGTTGACTTTCATCTGTCCTTACTTTTTAAGAAAAAGCTTAAAGAACAACTAGAAGAAACAACAAATTGGAATATCGAAGCGATTCTTAGGGATTATGATTCTTTCACACAGCTTGCTTTTACAAACATTGTATTATCTAAAAATTAAACTTGGATTTCTTCTTGGATTTATCTAAGCAGAACGCCGACATATACAAAAGATAAGTTTAATCTTTGTTTACAAAGAAAAGACAATCTTAAGTAGAAGGATAATTCTATTTAAGCTTGTCTTTTTTTATTAGGCTGTTTTCTAAAAGATTGTTGTTTTATCAATGGGAAAAAAGAATTAGTTGGAAACAATTAGCAGTCGGAATACACGTAGACTCCTGTGGGATTAGCGAGACAGTCTGAGACCCTGCAGGAGCGTAGCGACGAAGCGGCTCAGCGCGAGCCCCACGGAAAGCGAAGTGTATTCCGGCTGCGGGCCATAGCGACAAACTTTAGAAAATAGCCTTTTATTATTATCAACGCTAGCAAAAAAGATAGTCTTTTAACCATTAACAAACAAAATCATTTGGAGGGTTCAAAAATGAAAATGAAAAAATTAGTTAGTGCAGTTACAGCTTCATCCTTCTTACTATTAGCCGCTTGTAGTTCAGATGACACAGCAAACAGCAGCAAAGAAACAAAAGAAAAATTAGTTATCTCCACTTGGGGATTTAACGAAGATTTCTTCCGCAACGAAATATATGCACCATTCGAAGAAGAAAATAATGTAGAAATCGTTTTAGATACTGGCAATAATGCAGATCGATTAAATAAAGTAAGACAAGGAAATTCAGATATAGATGTCATTTTCCTATCTGACTATTATGCACAACAAGGAATTGAAGATGATTTATTTGAAACAATTGACCGTAGCAAGCTTTCTAATCTAGATAATATTTACGAAGCAGCAAAAGCTCCACTAGGAGAAGATTATGGCCCAGCCTATACCATTGCTCAGTTTGGAATTGCTTATAATCCTGATGAAGTAGCAAAGCCAATTACTTCTTGGAAAGACCTATGGAGTGAGGATTTAAAAGGAAAAATAACCATTCCTAGCATTACATCCACAACAGGACCAATGATTGTAGATGCTGCATCCCTAGTTAGCGGCGAACAAGCTTTTAACGAAGATAAGGCTTTTGAACAATTAAAGGCATTAATGCCAAGCGTCGTGAAAGAATATGGACAAACTTCTGAATATGTAAATATGTTTGCTCAAGGTGAAATAGCTGCAGGACCAATCATGGAAATGTATTTTGCTGATTTACAGGAAGCAGTGCCTAATGCTGAATTTGTTACACCAGCTGAAGGCGGGTATGCTGTTATGAACACAATGAACGTAGTAAAAGATACCGATCAAAAAGAAATTTCCGAAAAATTCATCAACTATATTTTAGGAAAAGAAGCACAAGAAAAATCTGCAAAGAACAAAGTCGATTCACCTGTTAATACACAAGTTGAATTAACCGAGGAAGAAGCAGAAGGTTTAACATATGGAGAAGATGTTATCGCAAGCTTACACACATTAGATATGAAATTTATCAACGACAATTTAAAAGATTGGATCGATCGCTGGAATCGTGAGCTAGTTCAATAATAGAAAAGAGGGTCATCATGAAAGAGAAGCTAATATTGGATGTAGACACTGGCATTGATGATGCAATTGGTATTCTACTAGCAGTAAAGAGCAACGCATTTGATATTTTAGGGATTACAACCGTTAACGGCAATGTCTCTCTAGACCAAGCAACAACAAACACATGCAAAATACTAGATTTATTAAAAGCAGATCATATTCCTGTTATCAAAGGTGCCGCCACTCCTCTACTTCGGGAGCCCTTCTTCGAACACCGCATCCATGGAGAAGATGGTTTAGGCGGAGCACTAAAGGAGGCAGCTGTCACTCATCCTGTGAGTGATGGCTTCGCTCCAGATTTTTTGATTAATTCAATTCTTAGCTTTTCCGGCGAGGTGACATTAGTGTTCACTGGACCATTAACAAATTTAGCATTAGCTGTTAAAAAATGTCCGCAAATTACGAAACACGTAAAAGAGGTTATTTTCATGGGTGGTGTAGTAAAAGGACCAGGCAATGTTACCCCAACAGCTGAATTTAACAGTTATGTGGATCCAGAAGCTGCCAAAATCGTTTTACATGCAGGCTTTCCTTCTATCACGCAAGTTGGTTTAGATGTAACAAGAAAAGCATTATTGACGAAAGAACATCTCGAATTCATTAAAGATGACACATTAAGAGAATATATTAGTCAAAGCACAAACGATTATCAACAGAAGTATTTTGGCCGTTATGGTATTCATGCTTGTGCTATGCATGATCCACTAGCTGTTGGAATTGCGATAAATAAAAAAATCGTGGAAACGGAAAAGTATTTCGTCGATATAGAAACCAAAAGCGAATTATGTGATGGTCAGCTTATTTGTGACTTTCAAAATCGCCTTAATAAAAAAGCAAATTTACTAGTTTCCTTAAAAGTGGATGATCATGCCTTCTTCCAGATGTTTATAGACATTTTAAATGGTCACTTTGAGGAAAGGGAGTGACGTCTTGAAGAAACGATATTTATACTTACTCTTACTACCGGGTGTATTATTTTTAACAATATTTTTAGTGATTCCTATTCTTTCGATGATTGGTACAACCTTTCACGACGAAGGAACCTTTAGTTTACAAGGATATATCGATTTCTTTAAAGATAAATATTTTATCGATATCCTTCTTACTACTTTGCGAGTAAGTCTACTAACTACCTTTATCTGTATATTAATTGGCTTTCCAGTTTCCTATTATATCGCTAAGCTTCCTAGCAAAAGAAAAGCCATACTCTTGTTGTTTACCATTTTTCCATTGCTGACAAGCCCTGTCGTCCGCTCCTTTAGCTGGATGATTATCATTGGAAAAAATGGTGTGTTAAATAAAACGTTATTGAGCCTAGGGCTTATCCAGGAGCCTTTAAACATTTTATATACACCAAATGCCATTATTATCGGATTAATTCACCTTTTTCTTCCATTAATTATCGTAACACTTGTTGGTGTAATGGAGAATATCGACGGTGATTTATTACGCGCATCGGAAAGTCTAGGCGCTTCAAAGATTGCGACCTTTATGAAAATTATTGTGCCATTATGTGTTCCAGGTCTTGTTATTGGGAGTATTTTAGTATTTGTTGGCAGCTTTACCGCATATACAACACCAGCCTTACTAGGTGGTAAGCAACGAGTGATTTCCACTTTTCTTTACCAAAATGCCATTACACTAAATGATTGGAAACTTGCCTCTATTGTGGCAACGATAATGATTGTTGTTACCTTTATCATTATCTCTATCATGAATGGTGTTGCAAAAAAACTAAATCCAAAGGGGTAAACGTGTATGCAAGAGAAACATAGAGGATTGGCCCTCTTTACAATCCTCGTCTTTATTTTTTTACTTGGGCCACTTGTAATAATATCGATTACCTCTTTTGAGAGTGGAAGCATTCTGAAATTCCCTCCAGAAGAGTATTCCTTTAGATGGTATGAAAATATTTTTAAGGTAGAGATGTTTTTAAGCACTTTTAAGACATCTATTATCGTATCTATAGCAGGAAACATTCTAGCATTATTGCTTGGCGTCCCAGCAGCTTATGCGCTTAGTCGTTTCCACTTTGCTGGCAAGGGCATTATCAATGCTATCTTTGTATCTCCAATTCTTATTCCAGGAATTGTTCTAGGTTTTTCCTTTTTACGCTATATTGTTGTGACCTACAACCTTCCTATTTATTTATCCCTATTTATCGGGCATACGGTCATCATGCTACCATTTATTATTCGCGTTATTTCTTCTAGTCTGGCAAACTTTGATTTTTCTATAGAAGAAGCAGCACTCAGCCTTGGCGCGACTAGAATTGGGACATTCTTTAGCGTAGTATTGCCAAATATTAAATCAGGCATTATTGCAGCAGTCATGATTGCCTTTTTAGAGTCCTTCAATAATGTGGATATTTCTGTTTATATGACTGGACCTGGTGTAAGTACGTTTCCAATTCAAATGCTGCTATATGTAGAAAATTACTTTGATCCTACTGTTGCAGCAATCTCTGTTCTATTAATGTTCCTTACTGCCATCTTTATGTTTGCAGTCGAAAGATTAATGGGCCTGTCTTATTTCACGAAAAGATAATGGAGGATAAAAATGGCATTATTTACTTTAGAAAATGTATCTGTCGCTTATGAGAAGAAAAATATATTAGAAGATTTTAATTTAAGTATCGAAAAAGGGCAGCTTGTTTCCTTATTAGGTCCCAGTGGCTGTGGAAAAACAACAACCCTTCGCTTGATTGCTGGGTTTTTAGAAGCAAGTAATGGAAAATTTATTTTCCAAGATAAAGATTATACGAAGGTTCCTGTGAACAAACGGAACTTTGGCTTTGTTTTTCAAAACTATGCCCTATTCCCCCATCTTTCCATCTTTGACAACATTGCGTACGGCTTGCGCTTACGTAAAATTAGCAAAAAGGAAATCGAGAAACGTGTTCTTAATATGCTGGAAATCGTTAATCTAAGAGGATTCGAACAACGGTTTCCTGGAGAGCTATCTGGCGGACAAAGACAACGCGTGGCAATTGCGAGAGCTTTAGTTATCGAACCCGACATTCTATTATTTGATGAGCCATTAAGTAATCTAGATGCAAATCTAAGAGTCAATATGAGAGTCGAAATACGCAGAATTCAGCAAGAACTAGGAATTACGACTGTTTACGTATCCCATGATCAAGAGGAATGCTTCTCTATTTCCGATCAAGTTGCGATTATGAATAAAGGGATTATTGAACAATTAAGCGACCCTGCGACCATTTATAAATATCCAGAAACGAAATTCGTCGCTGACTTTATTGGCTTTAAAAACTTTATTTCTTTTGATAAGCGAATAGATCACAAAGATTATATCGAACTTGAAAAAGCTGGATTGGTATTTACGATAGACCGTCATGAACATATGGAAAATCTAAATAAAATGATTGGTGCAATCCGTCCCGATGATTTCATCATGGAGCAAAGCACAACAGCTATTCCTACAAATGGGATGACTGGAACAATCAAAATCACAACATTCCTCGGTAGAAGCTATCAATATGTTGTGCAAACCGCTCTAGGTGATTTTACAATCAATAAAGAAATGGTCCAGCCATTTAAAAATGGACAAGAAGTAACGGTGAT
Source organism: Niallia sp. HCP3S3_B10 (assembly GCF_052064465.1). Classification (NCBI taxonomy): domain Bacteria; kingdom Bacillati; phylum Bacillota; class Bacilli; order Caryophanales; family Bacillaceae; genus Niallia; species Niallia sp. HCP3S3_B10. Next base: position 17,607 of record NZ_JBQHVO010000058.1, read on the forward strand.
TATTCCAAAGAATCAAATGGTCCTTGTGGAATAGAGGAGGGTTTTTCATGCAAGTAGATACACTTGTATTAAATGGAACGGTGTATAACAGTTATTTTAAACAATTTAGAAAAGAAAATATTGCCATCAAAGATGGAAAGTTCTTTTATATCGGAAAAAAAGGCAAAGACTATTTCCAAGCAAACGAGATTGTTGATGCGAATGGAAAATTTATTGTACCAGGCTTAATTGATATTCACTTGCATATCGAAAGTACAATGGTAAGCCCTGCGACTTTTTCCTATGCTTTAATTAAAAATGGGGTAACAACGATTGTTCCAGAACCACATGAAATGGCCAATGTGTTTGGCATTGATGGTGTAAAAGAAATGATAAAGGCAAGCAAAACGGAAAAAGTCGATATGTTTTATGGTATCCCTAGCTCCGTTCCTGCAACTTCTATGGAAACAACGGGAGGCGCAATTGAAATAGAGGATATTGAAGAATTACTGCAGACAGAATCAATTAAATGCTTAGGAGAAATCATGAATTACTATGATGTTCTCACAAAGCCTGATTGCAAAACCAATCAAATCCTCGCATATGTTCGCAAGCACTATCCAGAACTAATTATCGAAGGACATGTACCAAAGCTATTGGATGATGAGCTACAAGGAATCGCATTTGCCGGAGTAGGCTCTGATCACACGCACCAAACAGTCGAAGGAATGAAAGAAAGAATCGCAATCGGCATGTTTTTAGAAATCCAAGAGAAATCAATGACTCCAGAGGTAATCGATTATCTCATTGCAAATCCAGTAAAAGAGCATTTTTGTTTTGTGACAGATGATGTGATGGCAGATTCACTTCAAAGAAGAGGTCATTTAAATGTATTGCTAAAGAAGGCTATTTCAATGGGAATGTCTTATGAAGATGCGATTTATGCATGTACTTATACCCCTGCCAAGCGGATGAGAATGTATGATAGAGGTGTTATCGCGCCAAGTAAAATTGCCGATTTTGTGATAGTTAGCAATTTGGATGAATTTTCTATTGATGCTGTTTATAAAAATGGCGAAAAGGTCTTTGATCAAAAACTACCATATGTACAGGATGCTGTTTCTAAACAATTCCCTGCATCCTTCTATGAAAGTGTGAAGCTATCTCCATTAAATGCAGAAAACTTCGAGATTCAAATGGATACAGACAAAAAGAATGTGACCGTTCGCACCATTCATGTACAAAATGGCTCCACTTTTACAGAAGAAAAACAAGACACACTGCCTGTCCATGCTGGTAGATTACAATGGGCAGATAGCGCTTATAGTTTAGTAAAAACCTTTGAGCGCTATGGAAAAAATGGAAATGAAGCATCTGCATTAATCGGTGGAGACATCCTAAAACGAGGTGCTGCCGCGACTACCTACTCCCATGACAATCATAACCTATTAGTTGTAGGGAAAAATAAAAAGGACATGCAGATTGCTGCAAATGAAGTCATTAAGAACCAAGGTGGTATCTGCTGTGTGCATAATGGAGAGATCCTTTCGATGGTCCCATTACCAGTCGGCGGCATCCTCTCTGAAGAACCATTAGAAGTGATTGCAGGGCAAGTTGAAGAATTAACACTCTCTTTAAAATCGCTAGGCTACGAGCATTACAATGTAATCATGTCCCTCAGCACCCTTTCCCTTCCAGTAAGCCCAGCCTTAAAGATTACAGATTATGGGTTAATTGCAGTAAATGAAGGAAAAGTTGTTTCATTTGAGGTTTAAGGGAATTGGAGTTATTGTGACAAAGGATAACTTCTGTTGTACTTTTGTGATTTTACCCCATATCAATTTTCAAGAGAGTTCTCATGACTTTGAGAACTCTTTTTTGCGGTCTTTTTTCTGTAGAGATTTAGATGATTCTATATTAATTCAGCTATCCTTCTCTTCTTACATTCATGAATAATTACTCTTTCGTACTAAGACAAACTTCAGATTACATATATTGTTAGAAAATACATGGAGGGATGCGAATGCAAGTTGATGGGATTCTTCTGGACAACGTGCAATTTACTTCAATACAACCTATTTATTTAGAAGAAATTTCAAAAAGTAAATTAAATAAGCTAGTACGCATTCTTAATGCTGGTGATTCCTTAACTAGTTATATGATTCTCGAAAAAGATCCAGTAGAAAATTTTTATTGGCTAGTAGGAGGATATCCAGAATATCTAGCATACAAATCTCTAATGAATAACAAAAAAACTTCTAGCTACATCCCTTGTATTATTCGCAATTATACTGATACAACCGAACAAAAAATAACATTACTCAAAAGAATGTTCCATCACCAGGTCACCAAATGGATGGATAAACATCAATTAATCGCAGAATTAATAGATCAAAATAAATCTACTAAAACAATTGCCAACAAACTAGGAATTAGTGAATCTCTTGTAAAATCTTATTTCATACATCCTGATATTCCAAAGGATATTATTCAGCTAGCAAAAAAGAATCATGGAAGCTTTATTAATCTAGAAAAAATTCGGAGACTTCCTCTTAGCTCCTGTATTCAATACAATTTATTTAAACAAGCTGTATTAAAAACTCGCCATCCAAACCGACTAACTACGGATAAACTTGAAAAAATAAAATGGTTAATTCAACTTGATGACTTTTTTGAGCTAGCAATAGATGCCCAGTGGAAACTTATTCAAAAGGCAATGAAGTATAAAGATCTTCTAAAGCATTACTGGAGAAACGATATTGAAAGAATTCTAGATAAGAATAGAGAGAACCTATCATCAAATCTAGCACTCTACAATGCTACAATTTTTATTAACGATTCAACTGTATCTAATTTCGTATCTTAAAATGTATGGGTTAGGAAATAAGATTCAAAATGAATATAAACCCGAGAACAATTATACGGAGATGTTAATAAAAATCCCTATAATTGTTTGCGTTTATAAATTATTAAGAAAAGACGATTTTAGGATATCACCTGCAAACAGAATGCACTTCACTTTCCATAGGGCGTCCCTTATGCCTCCCACTTGAAATTATTGGAATATCAACTTTCAAGCCGTTTTATGACTCCTTATTGCGACTATGGAGGTCACTGAAAAAGTATAGATTTTCCAAATTAAATAAGGATTTATTTATATGAGAGCAAATATTAAGTTGGTTTGGAGAGGCGATAGCTCGACTCCTATGGGAGCAGCGAGAAAGTCCGAGACCCTGCAGGAACGCAGTGACGAAGCGGCTCGGCGCTCGCCCCATGGAAAGCGAGCTGTCGCCTCGGAAAACAAATGAAATACCTAAATTTAAAAGTCAGCCACCAACAATTATAATGATATTGCAGTTTTTCAGTGGTCTCCTTTTAGTCGAGAATGCTTAGGTTGCTCCTCTACTCATCTAGTGTCTGTTTCGCAATGGAACGAATTGGTTTCTCGACTTGTTTTTTTAAACAAAAATAACCATATCTAAATATCTAAAATTAGCCATTATTTATATAGAGATTGTTCGACTTTAACCATTCTATATTTTGTTTTATCCCAGCCTTTTACTCTTATGTATAAATTCATTTTTCTTCTTACCAGTAAATACCCAATAAAGTTAACAACTCTTCCAAAGAATCAATAATAGTTCCCCGTCACTATAGCCTTCCAATAATATAAGACAGTACTTTCTCGTTCTTCTATAAAAAGTAGAATAACCTTCCTATGTTTCCATCCAATTAATTGCTATAATGGAAATAAAGTTAAATATTACTTAAATTACATATATGTATTGGTGATGATCTAATGAACAGAATATTATGGGCTACTTTTATATTTATTGTATTATTTTCAGGATTGGCAATAATTGGTGCAGCAGAAATGTTAAATCAATCCGCTGCCAAAGGCATTTTCTCGATTTTACTTTCCATTTTTATTATTTTTCTATTAGATAGCTTTTTACATTTACTCTCTAATAGAGAAACTAGTTGGAAAAAAAAGCATTATAAAAGCCTTTTAGAATGGATGGATAATGGAGGAATTGGGGATAAGAGGCTAGAACAAAGTCTTTTTAAGGACATCAAGCCAAAGTTTAATCTAATCGATAATCTCGAGCTTATCCAAGAGACATTTACAAAAATTGATAAGGAAAAAAGAGAACTATTACTAGCATACTTCAAGGCACAAAGAAACGCGGTCACTCTTAACACTACCTTTATGGCTATCTTTTCTACGATATTTAGTGGAATCCTTTTATACCTTATTCAAAATCCGGGACTATTTAACACAGAAGTAATGGGAAATGAAACATTCGATTTTATTGTAAAACTATTTACGTGGTTATTCTTTTTTATTATTGTGATGTATCATCTAGTCAAAATGAATGAGGGTACATCCACTAAAAATGAGCTATATATTGAAATATTAGAAAAACTATAAAAAACCTACCCATCAGTGGAGGGACCTTTAATCTCAATGATGGGTAGGTAATCCAATCAGACCTCTATGGACAATTAATTTCCCACCAATCTTCCTCGAATTTTCATTAGCAAAAGAGATTATTAACAGGAAAAAAAGCAAAGATACTATTTTACTATAAAAAAGCTACTTTCATTTTAAAACGGGGGAAATATGGATACTATCACACATACTTTATTCGGTGTCGGAATTTACCAAAGTGTTAATAAGGAACAAATGAGTAAAAAAGAAAAATATGCTCTTCTCCTTACCTCCATAGGAGCAAGTCAAATTCCTGATATTGACGTTATTTCACAACTATGGGATACCACTGGTCAATACCAAATGTGGCATAGAGGAATTACGCACTCTGTTTTTCTAGCTCCAATATGGGCATTATTGTTTTACATCATCAATCGTTATATTTTTAAAATCAAAGGAATCCAATCGTTCTTTATCGCACTTCTTGCCGTATTCATCCATAATACTAGTGATGTGTTTAATGCATGGGGAACAGGCTACCTTGAACCCTTTTCTACTGTTCGACTAACCTTTGGAACAATTCCAATCGTTGATTTAGTTATCTGGTTTATCTTTTTACTTGCTTTTGTCGCGACTAAGATTTATCCAAAAGTAAAGACACATCTATTATTCCGCATCGGTTGGATATTAATTGTGCTCCATATCGCCCTTCAATCTATACAAGGCTCTATTTTATACAAATATTATCAAGAAGATTATCAAGATCTAGCACTTTCCGCCAGCTTTATCCCATGGCACTTTACTATTGTTGGCAAAAATGGTGATACAGTAGATATAATTAATGATTCTCTTCTATCAAATGCTGAATTTGTGGAGCGAATTACCTCTAGCAATAATGTTGATCTTGATTTGTTATTTGCAGAAAATCCTGCTGCAGCTACTCTATATCAATGGTCACCATTTGTTGTAGTAGTAGAGGATAATAATAGAATTGGTATATATGACCCACGATTTTACCGTAACGGTGAATCTTTTTTAGGGGAGTATTTGGAAAAGTAGTTTCTTTTTTCTCTCTGACATTGTTTTCTGCCCAAAGACCAATCAGTAATAGAAGTTCCGAGTTCCTCACTGATTGATCTGATTTTACCATTATTATGCTTCTATTAAAAATATATCAAAATAATTAAAATATTATTGACGTATACAAGAACTGCTGAATCAACATCTATCAAATTATCAGAATGCAAAAAAAAGGGACAGCTCTTTCATTCTGATTCCCTTTGTCTATAACTTTGAGGCTTTTTATCTGTTTCTTATTTTCTAATTAATAGTGCTCCATGAGCGTTTACTATTTGTTCTTCCAATCGAATATCTTTTTTTCCCCACAAATCTCGCACTACTTTACTCTCCCCTATAAATCTATCAGATAAATCTCTGGGGATATCCAGATTAGCCTCACCTATATTAAAGAAAGCGACGTATTCCTCTTTGTCACTACGCCCTTCCCAAACAACCCAATTATCATCACGATAAATTTGTCGACGATAATTTAAGGTATGATACATATTTAATACTTCTTCATTTGTAAATAAGCTTAAAGTAAAACCATCAATATCTGGCAATGTTCCTCCATACATTAATGGAGATTGAAAAATGGTCCATAAACTCATTAACAAATACTGTTCGTCCTTTGTAAACCTTGTCCAGTTATCTCCCCCGCCTCCATCAACAGCACGAATCCCAATATGACCTAATGGCAACATATCACAATCTGGCCAATTTCCTTTTCGAACATAGGAAACCCACTCTGCTGCTCGATCAAACATACAATATAAAGCATCCCAGTGATCCCAAAAGTCATCCGTTAATCTCCACATATTAGCATGATCTTGCAAAAATGTTCCATTTTTTACTTGTGCTGGACCAGGTGATAAAGAAAGAACAATCGGTCGTTTTGTTTTGTCTATTGCTTTACGAATAGCCGCGATCTCTTTTTTATGGGCATCATCATATAATCTTGAATAAGCAATATCATCCACTTTAATGAAATCCACTCCCCAAGAGGCATAAAGCTCCATTAAAGAGTCATAATAAAGCTGTCCTTCTGGCAAATCAACGTTAACCCCATACATATCCGAGTTCCAAGGACAAATATTGTTCATGGCAATATCTCTAGCCCGTTTATCTGTTCCCTTAATAGCAGTATTTTGATGAACAGCTTGCCGAGGAATTCCACGCATGATATGAATCCCAAATTTCAATCCTAATTGATGAATATATTCCCCTAAAGCCTTAAAGCCCTGACCCTGCTTAGAGGAAGGAAATCGATTCTCTGCAGGAATTAACCTTGAATATTCGTCCATATTTAACGGGAAAAATTGATTATACTTAGTCGATTTAGCTTCTGGCTCTGCCCATTGGATATCAACTACGATATACTCCCACCCAAACGGTTTCAAATGCTTGCTCATAAATAAAGCATGTTCTCTCACTTCTTCTTCTCTAACAGAAGCACCATAACAATCCCAACTATTCCAGCCCATAGGCGGAGTCTTAGCAAAATCTAAAAATGTCATATGTTTTTCACCCCAAAATATTTTGATAACGATTTCATTAACAATGATATTATAATAGAAGAAAAAAGGCTTAACCTATTTTTTAAATAAACGCTAAAAGAAAGATATTGTCGCATTTTTTATTTAGAAAGGTGATCATATGAGTATCTATAGAAAAGATTGTCGTTACGCAAGACTGACTGCATTTTATGCTCTTAATTTATCAAGTTTTAATATGGACACACATCAGCATTCTTCCTGCGAAATTATGTATGTAACAACTGGTAGTTGTGAAATAACAGTAAATGATCAAACATTTTTATTAAAGGAAAAGGAGTTTATTTTCCTTGATTCCTTCATTCCTCATAAATTATTAGTTACCCAACCCTGTACTGTACTAAATATTGAGTTCTCAATTGGATCTGAGGTTAGTGACTTTGATTTAGAGCCACTAAAGAATGCCTCTGAATCATATAAAGAAATTTCATTAACAAAGCCAATATGTATAGTATCGAACGATTCTCGAAGTTTAGGCTATGCTATTAAAGATTTAATTAATCTCATGACCAATACTCATGCTAAAACATCTGAATTTACTTTTTTAACAAATATTCTCTTTCAAAGAATGATACTGGAGCTATTTCACGCACTTACCATAGATAATAATGCAAAAGGAATGCGCTACATTAATAAGGCAATTACATTCATTCATGCTAATTTAGAAGACGACCTCAATGTTCCTAAAATAGCCGAAGAAGTGGGGATTAATAAGTCTTATCTCCACAAGCTTTTCAAAGATTATACAGGCTATTCTATTAATGAATTTATATCTAAAAAAAGACTTGAACGAGCCTGCTTTTTACTAATCAACTCAAATAAAAGGATAACGGAAATCGCCTTTCAAGCTGGTTTTAATAGCAGACAGTATTTCAGCAATACTTTTGAGAAACATTTTTCTATGTCTCCTCGAGATTACAGAAAGCTTCATGGACAGACTATTGAAAGTTCAACCATTAACGGTCAATTAAGATTAGATGGTAATAACAACTGGTTATTGTCTAAAATGAAGTAGGAAATGAATCATCTAAAAATATATTTGAGTTTAAATCATCACAAAATAAAAACAGTAGAAATAGCCTGGTCGCTTTTCTACTGTTTTTATTAAGAGAAAAGATTATTATCGGAACTGTCTCATCTCTCTTCTTATTTCACTAAGCTTTCGACAACATCGTCAATAATTTGCGTATTAGCAATTGGTCCAGAGTATAGCCAGCTTGTATCTGGTCCATATTCGTAGATATTTCCATTTTTCACAGCCGGGATATTAGACCATAAGGAATCTTTAAGTAATTCTGCTCCTTCTCCGTCACTGTTAATTAAGAATAAGTGATCTGCATCAAGTTGTGCTAATTTTTCTAATGAAATGGTGGACCAGTTACCTGTAGCAGTAGCTGAAATTTCTTTTACTACTTCTGGTACCTTCAATCCCAAATCTCCATATAGTACAGCGCCACTAGATACATTTTCTCCAACAATAAATAATTGATTAGAAACAAGCCAGATTGCTGCAGCTGATTCATCCTTTATGGATTCTTGAATTTTTGTTTTTGCCTCTTCAGCTTTTTGGTTATAGTCTGATAATACCTTCTCTGCTTCTTCTTTTTTCCCTACAACTTCACCAATTGTTTGTAATCTTGTGCGCCAATCATTATTATTTTCTTTGGCAACTACATACGTTGGAGCAATCTTCGCATATTGATCATATTTCGCCCCTTCCACTGCTGATGCGGAAGACATTAATACTAAATCAGGCGTAAAGCTAGATACTGCTTCATATGGTAGAGTTGAGTCAATTGTTGGAACTTCCTTTAAGTATTCTTGTAGGTAATCTTGAACTCCATTACCTTCTTGAATAGACCATTGAGCTACAGGTGTCACACCTAATGCTACTAAATCATCTTCCAAATAGGAGCCGATAATACTTTTAGGCTCTGCTGGAACCGTCACTTCATTTCCAATCGCGTCAGTTAGTGTACGTTCCGAAGATCCGTTCTCTGTATTGTCATTTTCTTCTTGACTATTATTATTTCCACATGCTGCTAGAACAGTGAAAACCAGTAGTAAACAAATAAATAATATTGATTTCATGTTGCGATTTTTCATTATGTATCCTCCTAATTGGTTATAACTTGATTATAATTGAAAACGATTATCACTTTCAATATTAACATCGATTTCCAACTAATTTTATAGTAAAATTAGTTGATAAGTTTACCACAGTTATTTATTATTCAACAATTTACATATTTTATTATCTCTATTTATCGGAAAGTGGGTTCTTCATGACTAAAAGCCATTCTTTAGAAAGTGACAAAGCGACAATATATAGACCAAAATCTGCAGCATTAGTTCTCGTAATCGGCATCCTTTTCCTTTTAATTTCTATTTGCTTGTCCATTATTTTAGGCGTAGCAGACATTAATCTATCAACCGTTTTACAAGGAATTTTTCATTTTGATAGCACTTCAACTGCCCATCAAATCATTTATCGTTTGCGTTTACCGAGAGCACTTGCAGCCACTTTTATCGGTGCAAGTCTTGCTGTTTCTGGTGCAATCATGCAAGGGATGACGAGAAACGCACTTGCTTCCCCTTCTATTATGGGGGTTACTTCTGGTGCTATGTTCACGGTATCTATCGCATTTGCCTTTATCCCTGTTGTTTCAAATACGGTTATTATGCTATTTGCTTTTGTCGGTGCAGGTTTAGGCGCAGCCTTAGTTTTTTTAATTGGTGCTCTTTCAAAAAGAGGATTAACGCCTATGAAATTAGCTCTTGCAGGTACAGCCATTAGTGCACTTCTTGGGTCTATTTCAACAGGAATTGCCCTTCGTTTTGATGTCGCAAAAGATATTAGTTTTTGGTATGCAGGAGGAGTGGCAGGAGTACAATGGATTAATGTCCAATTGCTTATCCCTGTAGCAATTATAGGATTGATCTTGGCGTTTTTCATTAGCAAATCGATTACAATCTTAAGCTTAGGAGAGGACGTTGCTTCTGGTTTAGGGCAAAAGGTCGGTTTTGTAAAGCTATTAGGCACCATTGTAGTCTTGCTTTTAACTGGAGCTGCCGTTGCAGTCGGCGGAACCATCGGGTTTGTTGGACTTGTTGTCCCCCATATCGTTCGTTTTATTGTAGGATCAGATTATCGATTAATCATTCCTTGTTCTGCAGTTGTAGGTGCTCTTCTATTAGTATTGTCCGATGTAGTCGCCCGTTTGGTTCACCCACCTTTTGAAACACCTTTAGGGGCAATCACCGCAATAATTGGAGTTCCTTTCTTTCTTTATTTAGCACGTCGAGAAGGGAGAGGTCTATAATGCTTTCTTCCAAATCAAGTAAGACTAAATTATTTATCGTTAGTACGATTCTTATTGTGGCGATTATTTGCGTATTCTTTCTTAGTCTAAATATCGGCACGATTAAAATTAGTCCGATTGAGATTATCGAGGCCTTTACAGGCAAAGGCTCCACCCAAACTTTTAATATTTTATATAATTTTAGGCTACCCCGATCAGTAATCGCGATTTTAATTGGAATCGGAATGGCTATTGCTGGGGCAATTTTGCAAGGAGTATCGAGAAATAGTTTAGCGGATCCAGGGATTATAGGTATTAATTCTGGAGCCGGTTTTGCCGTTATTCTTTATATCTTCTTTATTCAAGGAAGTGTTTTTCAATCAGGACCTTTATCTGTTTATATTATGCCATTTTTCGCCCTTGTTGGAGCATTAATTGCTGCTGCATTAATTTATGTTATCGCTTGGAAGGATGGGGTTACACCAGTTCGATTAGTTTTGGTTGGTATAGGAATTAACGCTACATTTGGTGCCTTGATTATTATTTTTCAATTGATGATGGATCCTCGCGATTTTACGCAAGCGACTATTTGGCTATCGGGGAGTATATGGAGTGCTAGTTGGAGCTATGTTCTTGCTCTTTTACCTTGGATACTAATTCTTGTTCCGATTGCTATAAGTAAATTTCAATCCATCAATTTATTGCAGCTAGGAGATACTCTCGCCAAAGGGCTTGGTGTATCCATTGAAAGAGAACGAGGATTACTTTTACTAATTGCTGTAGGACTTTCAGGCGCTTGTGTTTCTGTTGGTGGTGGGATATCCTTTTTAGGACTCCTTGCCCCACATTTAGCAAGAATGCTGGTTGGCCCAAAAAACCAACGTCTCCTGCCAGTTGCAGCTTTAATAGGAGCCCTTCTCTTATTAACATCAGATATAATCGCAAAAAGCCTAATGGTTGGCTCAGAAATCCCTGTCGGCCTTGTGCTCTCCTGCTTAGGAGCACCTTATTTTATCTATCTTCTTATTAAGGAGTAATAGTTATTAACTCTTTTTGGAAAAATTAAAGTTTGGTGCAAATACTAGAGGTCGTTATCATTACACGTTGAATATGTTATACTATTTTTGTCCTTTATAGGATATGCCTCCTTCCTTGGTGAGATATTGTGGTCGGGAAACCAACTTTATCCTACCATGGAGTGAGGCATTTTTTGATCGATACTACATGCTTTATGGAATCCTCTGGAGTTTCTAGAGTTAGATTCGTCCTTTTTTACACCTCAAGCCCCTCTCTTTTTCTGTAGTTCACGGATAATTTGTTGTTCTTGTTTGTCAAATTTATAAAATAGTAGTGCGATAATGGCTAGAGTACTACATATTGCTGGTAGCCATATAAAGTTAAATTCTATGGCATGTAGAGAGGTCGCTGTTTGTTGTTGATTAGCAACATAACCACTTGCAGAAAGGACTGCTGCAGTTATAGCACCGCCTATTTCCATGCCAAATTTAGTACCAAAGCTCGATGCAGATGTTAACAGTCCTGCTGCGCGCACATTATTTTTCCACTCACCAAGGTCTACAGTATCTGCTAGCATCACGGAAATTAATCCTAAGATGAATCCGGTTCCAAACTGATAGAAAAATTATCGATATCTCAATGGAAGTTGGCTTTGACACCCCAAGCTATTTCATCAAAATGTTTAAACGCCAAAAAAAATACACACCTTCCAAATTCCGCAAAGGCGGGGAGATAGAGGGACGTCTTTTGTAAGAACTATTTATCCAAATCTTTTGACCTTTTACATAGTTTGGATCACTTATTTCAACGTCGTAGAAGAAAATATATATTAGAAGGGATTAGTTGAACAACGTTCCTCAGTAGAACCGTCTCTCTGTGGATATCCTAACCCTTACCTAATCAAAAGCGCATGAACTTTGCGGATTTTTAATTTTGAAATGCCTGCTGACTTATTGGTTCCTTTGAAATAGCTTAGGTAGGATTCACCAAATAATTCGATGCGTTCGACTTTTTTTAGGTTTATCAGGAAGGAGCGATGGGTACGGTAAAAATACCATGGCAATCGGTCTACAAAGGATTGAAGGGTATCAGTTGTTTCATACATATTCTTGACTGTATGTATGATCGTTTTCCTTGCTATTATTTCTATGAATAATATATCTTCCAACTGTATGTAAACAAAACCATTATTTAATTTAATCAGGATTCTATTATCCGTTGCATTCTGTATATTCATAGAAAGAAAGTCTTTTACTTTATACAAGCAGGAAAATAATCTCGGAAAGTCAATTGGTTTTGGTAAATAACCAACTGCTGAGTAATTAAATGCTTCTATTGCAAGGCTCTTATCCCTTCCTATTAGGATTAGTTGAAAAGCGGGAAGAAACTCTTTATATTCGCTGTTAAAAAGAGTGGAATGGATGGATGGCAAGTCATAGTCGACAATAACTACATTCGGTTGTTTTAAAAAAATCAATTCTACTAAATCTTCACCAGTTTTTGTTTCACCTATTATTTCAAAATTAGAATGTATAGCAATAGATTCCCTTATAGAAACAATTATATCGGAATCCTTATCAGCTACCGCTATCGTTAGCGTTTCCATTCTCTCTCCTTTCTATAAAAGAACACTTCCCATTCATCTTGTACTTAATGTATAGGTAAGGAATTACTAATGGAGCAAACCATCTTTACATCATAAATCCTTATTCCAATTCACAAGAAACAGGATGCGTTTCCAATCCTCCTCTCTTGTAAATCCACTAAATGAATTATAACTAATTTTGTAACTTTTCCAATGACGATAGAATAAATCGCTAGTTTCTCCCATATATAATATAATATTTTCTTTTGTTCCATCCACTAAATTGGCTAGTTGATAGTCGGATCATTCTTCTGTTTATTTCTAAACCAGTATATTAAACAAGAATTTCTGGTTTCCCCAACAAAAAACCTTGTGCAAAAGGAACCCTTAACACCTTTGTCATTGCTAGATCTGTTTCTTCTTCAATTCCTTCCAAGATAATTTTCGTCTTTCCATCTGCAATATCTAATAAATGATTAATGAATTTTTGCTTTTCCGGTGAAAATGCTAAATTATTTGAAAAATAGCGATCTATTTTAATAATGTCAGGAGTTATCTCCATAATACTTTGGAAATTTGCCACTCCTTTTCCAAAGTCATCAATAGCTATTTGAAACTGATTAGCCTTTAGAATCGAGAGTCCTTCCTTAAATAATGGCATATCCCATAATGCTCTTTCTAAAATGGTTTCATTTATTTCAAAGACTATCTTTCCTTTCATCGTTGGAAAATTCCTTATTAATGTTGAAACAAACATTTTAAATTCTTTATTTAAAATGGTAGATGGAAAAATATTTACAAATAGGGGCCTTTTTCTTCTTAGTGAAAGAGATTGGAAGTTTTCAATTGTATTATGGATTAGAAAGGTATCTAATTCAAATAGATGATTTTCTTCTCTCGCCTCTTCAAAAAATGTTTCAATCGACATTTCTTGATCATTTGCAATTCGAAATAATGATTCATATCCAATTATTTCCCACTCTTTAATATTCCAGATCGGTTGATACACATGATAATAGTTTTTATCCTTTAATACGGTTATTTCATCCACGTAGGTTTCCTCCAAAATAGGGCAAAAATCATGATTATTTCCATTTTTCTATCCTATCTGTAAATTTACCTACTTTGTCATTAATTGTCTATTTAATATGTAGCATTTCAGACATAAATAGAGCCATTTTGGAATCCATTAAGTACTTTTTAAACAGGATAATCAACATTTTAAACCTTCTGCAAAATATCCTATTTTTCGACATAAACGTCCACGATTTGTCATACTATAACTAGATTCGATTCCTATTTAATAGGCAAAAGGAATTACATTTTTAATTGTATGCCCATTCTTCTTTTTACTTCATTAATTTTTAGCTTTGATATCTTCGCACCTCTTTCTACCCCATTAAAAGATGCGATAAAAGATTCTTTGGAAGAACGAACCTCGGCTACTTTTTCTAGATTAATAATATAAGAACGATGTGATAGCAGAAAGGTGTCATTTAATTGATATAGCAAATCACCGATGTTTTCCTGTGTTTCAAATACTTTATCCGTTGTGTATATATAAGATTTCCTTTCTATCTTCTCAATAAAAAGAATGTCCTCCTTTTTTATATAATGCATCCCTTTACTAAATTTAACTGGTAAATTATTAAAAGAAACCAGTTCCTTATTCTTATTTTTCCAAGCTATTTTTCGCTTGGCTTTTTCAGTTGCTTTATATAATCGGGATTTCTTTATTGGTTTTACAAGATAGTCCGTTGCTCCTAATTCAAATGCAGAAAATGCAAATTCTTCAGAATCTGCAAGAAAAATAAAAGGAATATCCAAATTTTGTACACTACATCGTTTCATCACTTCAAGTCCATTTAATAATGGTAAATCTATTTCTGTAATAACTAAATCTGGCTGCCACTGCAAAAGCTTATCCACTAACTCCATTCCATTGTTACATTCATCAATGACTTCTATTTGTTTATAAGCCTTTAGATAATAACGAATACATGCTTTCATTCGGTTGTCTTCATCAGCTATAATCGTCCTTATTGACATAATTTCTCCCTTCATAAAGTGCAGCATTGTACTAGCAAAATGCTACATCAAATGAGACGAGCATCCTTTTTTTATCTTTTACTTTTGTGAATAATTTAGCTAATATTAATATAACGTATTCCTTGCATTTAGTTAAGTGACTGAACTATTTTATCATCTTCCTTTACTTTGAACCAGTTAAATGCCTTAAATGCCTTTCTCCATACTTTTCTTCATGAAAAGCAGTTTACCGGGAAAATCTTTGACAAAAAAGTTAATTGATATAAAAACTTGTGATGAATAGTACTCATTGGATAAACCTCCTTACACAAAAACTAATACCATTTGTTTTTGCAAGTTCTATTTAATATAAAAAGAGCCAGACCCATATAGAGTCTTGCTCTGTCAAAAAATATTATCCAATAGCTGATTCAACATTTAAACTTTTCTTTTTTTTCCGCATCGTACACATTTATTGGAGTAATAGCTAAATTTATGGTGTCTTTTAAAAAAACAAATAATAGCACCAAATTTCATTTCCTCATCTCCATTCCAATAATCTGGTAATCCAGCCATCATAGCTGTTGCCTTAGATCTGTGACTTTGCGTCCCTCCTTTTCAGGAAAGTTTGCCTTTATACTGACTATTTTATATTCTTTGTACTATTTTATTATAAAAATATGGATGAAGAAAAGAATTTAGATTCAACAAATTTTGATATTTTTTGTAAATGAAGGAAAATTTTCGAAGTAATCACATGTCAACATTCTATTAGAAATATTATCCATCATTCTTCAAAATATAACAAATCAATCAATCTATCTGTTTGAGTCAAGTATTTGTGGGAGAAATTTTTTATCGTCGGAATTTCTCTCTTTTTCAGTGTGTTTGCTATCTCTATTGTTAACGCTTTCT
>NZ_JBQHVO010000059.1:0-32950 GCF_052064465.1 Niallia sp. HCP3S3_B10
GAAAGCGTTAACAATAGAGATAGCAAACACACTGAAAAAGAGAGAAATTCCGACGATAAAAAATTTCTCCCACAAATACTTGACTCAAACAACTAAGTTTAAAAAAGTGAGAAATCATAATCATTATGATATGATAGCTTGTAGATTGAATCTTTTTGTAGGAGGGTTTTAGAAAATTGGAAGAAAATCAAACCATTTATGATATAACAGTTATTGGTGGTGGGCCAGTTGGAATGTTCACTGCTTTCTATGGAGGGATGAGACAAGCAACCGTTAAGATTATCGAAAGTCTCCCTACACTTGGCGGCCAGCTGACAGCGCTCTATCCTGAAAAATATATATACGATATTGCGGGCTTCCCAAAAATTCGCGCCCAAGAGTTAGTAGATAATTTAGAAGAGCAAATGAAAAAATTTGAGCAGTCCATTGTGTTGGAACAAGCTGTTCAAACGGTTGAAAAGCAAGGGGATGGTGTATTCAAAATCACTACAGATAAGGAAGTCCATTATTCCAAAACCATTATTATAACTGCTGGAAATGGAGCATTTCAGCCTCGTAAATTAGAATTGGAGCAAGCGAAAGATTTTGAAGGAAAAAACCTTTATTACTTCATCAATGACTTAAATCAATTTGCAGGTAAAAAAGTAATGGTATTTGGCGGTGGAGATTCTGCTGTAGATTGGGCATTAATGCTAGAGCCTATTGCTGATACAGTTTATTTAGCACATAGACGTGATAAATTCCGTGCACATGAGCATAGTGTAGAAAATCTTAAAAACTCAAAAGTTAACATTAAAACACCTTATATTCCGTCTGAATTAGTTGGAGATGAGGAGATTAAACAAGTTATTCTTGAGAATGTAACAACACAAGAAAAAGAAATTATTGATGTAGATGCAGTCATCGTAAACTACGGATTTGTTTCTTCTTTAGGTCCAATTAAAGAATGGGGCTTTGACATTCAAAAGAACTCTATTGTTGTTAACAGCAAAATGGAAACAAATATTCCAGGGATTTATGCAGCTGGTGACATCTGCACATATGATGGAAAAGTTAAATTGATCGCTACTGGATTTGGCGAAGCACCTACAGCTGTCAATAATGCGAAAACATATATGGATCCAAAGGCACGAGTACAGCCGCTTCATAGTACTTCATTATTTAAGTAAAAAGAAGAATTATTTAAAGACTGATGATAATCGTTCCCTTTCTGAAAAGGAATGTGATTACACTCAGTCTTTTATTTATCTATCTAGAAATTAAAAAAACACCACTAATCATTCATGATCCCTCTAACTGAGGGTTTCAATCCTGATATAGTGATGTTTTTTTATTTTATATTAGCATTCCTCAGGTGTCCCAGCCACTTTCGCTGTACGGAAAGATGACCCACAACCACATGAGGCAATCGCATTAGGATTGTCGATGGTGAAGCCTCCACCCATCAGGGATTGCTTGTAATCGATTTTTGTACCCTTTAAGATTGGACCATCATTTTGATCTACTAATACACGAATACCAAATTGCTCAAACAATTGGTCATTTTCTTCTTTTTCCGGTGAGAAGCCCATTCCATAAGATAATCCACTGCAGCCTCCACCTTTTACTGCTACTCTTAAATAAGAATTTTCTTCCTCATTTTCCTTCATCATTTCTTTTATTTGAAGAGCAGCGGCTTCTGTAATGTGTACGATTTCTTCTGTCACTGTACATTCTCCTTTCGTCCTTTTATTATTTTCTATTATATACCTCCATTTAAAACTACTCAACAGAATGAAACGGAGTAAAAGATTGGTAATAATATCTTTTCTCCTTTATTTGCTTTCCTTCACACACAAACAGGGACTATGTACCTATTTATAATATTTATATAGGAAAAAATACTTAAACAGATGTATAATTAGGATATATACAACATGAAATTATACCTATCAATAAAGGAGGGAGACGCTTGAATAAGATCAAACCATTATTTGACAAACAATGCACTTGTTTACTTTGCCAAACTAAGTTTACTACAAAGAAATTGCGTACAAGATTTGTTAAATTGAATAAAATGGATTCAGATTTCTTTCCTATCTATGATGAGCATAATCCACTCCTTTATTACATAAATGTGTGCCCAGCTTGTGGTTTCTCTTACAGTGATGACTCCAGTCGTTATTTTGCACAAGAAAGCAAGATGGCACTTATTGAAAAAGTTAGTTCCCACTGGATTCCACATTCATTTGATAAGGAACGGAGTATAGAGGATAGTATTAAAACATATAAATTAGCTGCTTATTGTGCTTCTGTACGAAAGGAAAAACATATTACCGTCGCTGGTCTATATCTCCGCATTGCATGGCATTATCGCATGCTAAATAATACAGAACAGGAAATCCGTTTTATTAACCTTGCATTATCAGAATATGAAACTTCCTATTCCATTGGTGATTACCAAGGTACCAAAGTATCTGAACTAAGGACTATTTATTTAATAGCAGATCTTTCAAAGCGTACAAATAATTTAGAGAAAGCTACTAAGTTTTATTCGAAAGTAATCGAACAGCAGAATAGGACCGTTGAAACACAAATTGTGAAGCTAGCTAAAGAGAGCTGGCAGGAAATGCGTGACAGCCAAAAAACCTTCATATGAAATCATATCTATCAGTGGAATCTGTTACCACTCACTCACTGATAGATTTTTTATGCAAATGGGTGCTCCGCTAAATACTGATATACCTTTTTCACAAGATCTTGTGAATCTTCCCCTTTTATTATTTCTCCATCTACCAAAGCAAAGCATGACTCCCCGCAATGTCCACAGTAACCTAAGCAGCCATAATCAATTACATCTAAAGAATCATCCTGCTCAAGAATTTCCTTTGCTTCCATTGCCCCAGATGCAAGGTTGCTGAGGCAGAATTCAATTAGTGGTTTAAACATTTAGCTCACCTCTTTCTTACAATTATACTAGGTTTTCGTGTAGCTAAAGCAAAGAATGTCCAATTATCCAATAAGAAAAAAATTTTTGAAATATAGTGCTGCAAACATGATGAACTGCAAAGGGAAAAGTCATTTTCCTTCTGTAAATATGAATAAACCGTCCTAACCCTTTAATATACTATATAAGGAGACAGCTCCGACTTTAATGAACTATTTCATACAATAGATACCGATAATGGTTAAGGGGGGAAAGAATGAAAAAATTAGTAATATTAGGCGGTGGGTATGGTGGAATGCAACTTTTATCCTCCATAATACCCCATTTACCATATAATCTAATGGTCATATTAATAGATAAAGTTCCTTTTCATTTTCTTAAAACGGAATATTACGCTATTGCTGCTGGAACTGTTCAAGATCAAAGCCTACAAATTCCTTTTCCTAAACACCCTCAAGTCAGTATTATACAAGCAGAAGTTGAAAAAATTGATTTGGAAAAAAATAAGGTATGGTTATCTGATGGAAATCCAATTGCATATAATGATCTAATTATTGGGCTTGGCTGTGAAGACGATTATCATCAAGTGGAGGGAGCAGATAAATACACACATAGTATTCAAACAATTAGCAAGTCTAAACATACACATAAACATCTTCAAGGCTTGCCCGATAATGGAAAAGTGGCAATTATCGGCGGTGGGCTAAGTGGTGTTGAATTAGCTGCCGAGCTAGCAGAAAGCAAAAAGCTACAAATAGCATTATTTGATCGAGGAAATGCCATTTTATCCGCCTATCCAAAAAAGGTAAGAAATTATGTTGAACGATGGTTTGAGACAAAAAAAGTTAGCGTTTATAAAAACAGTGAAATTACTCGCATCGAAGAGAATATTGTTTATAATCACGGAAGCCCCATGCCTTTTGACTGTATCGTATGGACTGCAGGAATCCAGCCAAATAAAATTGTACGTGCGTTAGACGTAGAAAAGGATAAGAAAGGAAGAATTTTTCTCTCCAAATATCATCACCTTCCAAGTAATGAACATGTATTTGTTGTAGGAGATTGTGCTAGTTTAAATCATCCTCCTAGTGCACAGCTTGCTCGAGGACAGGCAGAGCAAATTGCCTTTGTTCTCATTTCTAAATGGCAAGGTAAATTGCTTCCGTATCATATGCCTCCTATCAAGCTAAAAGGTGTACTAGGCTCTTTAGGAAAAAAAGACGGCTTTGGACTTATCGCCAAAACCGCACTAACTGGAAGAATTCCACGTTTAATAAAGCGTGGTGTCCTTTGGAAGGATAAAATAAAAAAAGCAAAATAGCCGATTATAAAGGAGAGCTGTTTTTGATTGATACACTCTATTCATTATCACATTTCAAAAACGACTCTCCTTCCCTTTCGTCTATATGCTCGTATATCCATATTTCTCAAATTCTGCATAAATTATCTTTAACTTAGGATTTCCTTCTCCAACTATTTCTCCCTCGACGACGACGACTGGATAAAATAAGTCTTCCTCTATTATCTTCCGACAAAATTCATTTTTTTCTTCTTCATAATTTGCTTGAAATATATCATAATAATTAATTTGAAAGGTTTGTTCTGGAAACTTTCTGCTCAATGCTGCTTGAAGCCACTCATACGTGTCTTTTGAAGATGGCAGATTAACACAGCTCGCACAAATTTGATCTGCCCCATAAATACTTACTTCAATCTCTTTTTTCAAAAGATTCCCTCCCTAACTGTCTATTTCTTCTTTTACTGTTATCGTATTGTTTTAAATAAATCCATTTTTTGTTTATCAATTCATGTTTCTTGATTATAGATTTTTCATCCTAATGTGATTATAATAAATAATAGGAAAGGAGTCGATATGTATGCAAGAATTAGAAATGAAAGAACAAGTACAAGAAGTACTCGATAAATTACGTCCATTCCTTTTAAGAGATGGCGGAGACTGTGAATTAGTTGATGTAGAGGACGGCATTGTTAAACTGCGCTTACTTGGCGCATGCGGAAGCTGCCCAAGCTCTACCATTACTTTAAAGGCTGGTATTGAACGTGCTTTATTAGAAGAAGTTCCAGGAATTTATGAAGTAGAGCAAGTATTTTAATCTTTACAATATGGAGAAGTAGCAAGAGGATGCAGTAAGCTGCATCCTCTTTTCTTTTGCTTACATTATTTTATTAAGCATCTGTTACAATAGCCCCGGTACAAAGACTGCCTTCCTTGTCTATTTCCAATGGCAGAAAGCACATTTCAGGTAATAACGGGGTTAAACCCTCAATTAAAGCATTCATTTCTCCAGGTCTTACAAAGCATAGCACAGTCGGCCCTGCACCGCTTAGAGCAACACCATAAGCACCAAGCTCATAGGCTTGCTCCTCCAATATTTGCAAATGTGGAACAAGTTCTTTTCTATAAGGCTGATGGTACTTGTCCTTCTTCATCATCTTCCCTGCAAGCTCTAGATTACCTGACAACAGGGCTGCAACTAGTAAATTAGATATTGCACCTGCAGAAACAGCTTCGCCGAAAGATAGAGTACTCGGCAATACGCCCCGTGAAGATTTTGTTAACAGTTCTTCCTCTGGAATAACCGCCAACACTTCCAAATCGATGGAGTGGATCGTTTCTGCATCTACTTCTTCCCCTAATTGACACCCTATTACTAAACCACCAAAAAGGCTTGCTCCTACATTATCTGGATGTCCTTCCATTTTAGATGCAATTTCAAACTTTTCTTGTTTCGTCAAGCGTAAGTCTCCAACTTGATCCGCAAGTTCAATTCCCGCTACAATGGCCGATGCGCTCGATCCTAAGCCCCTTGCTAGAGGGATATTACTAGCAACTTTAATCTCGCAGGGTGAAAGAATAGTTTGAAATGATTCTGCAACCTCGATAGCTGTTTTAACAATGAAATTTCTTTCATCTTGAGGAAATTCCTTTAGTTCATCCGTTAACGGAATAACCTCCCAACAATCACTTCGGACTACTTCTAATGTTAGATATAAATTTAACGCTAAGCCAATACTATCAAAGCCTGGGCCTAAGTTAGCCGTACTTGCTGGCACTTTAATAAATAGCATTTCGCCTTCGTTCATATATGAACGACTCCTTTGATATGGTTCGCAACAGCCTTCTCATCATTTGGTAGAACTACTGGTTTTATTGGACTAACATCAATAGCTGTATTTGGATCCTTTAAGCCATTTCCTGTAAGAATAGCGACAATTTTACTTCCTTTTGGAATTTTTCCACTTTGAATATGCTTATACACACCAGCAATGGATGCACAGGAACCTGGCTCAGCAAACACACCTTCTTTAGCTGCTATTGTACGATAAGCAGCTACTATTTCTTCATCTGTTACTTCATCAATAATCCCCTTTGATTCTTGCTGTGCTTGAACAGCTAACTTCCAGCTTGCCGGATTACCAATGCGAATCGCGGTAGCAATTGTTTCTGGATTTTCAAAAACACGGTTATGAACAATCGCGGCCGCTCCTGCTGCCTCGAAGCCATGAATTTTCGGAAGCCCTGTTTGCTTTACTTGATGATATTCTTTAAATCCTTTCCAATATGCACTAATATTCCCTGCGTTTCCAACTGGGATTGCCAATATGTCTGGAGCTCCTCCCAATTGATCACACACTTCAAAGGCTGCCGTTTTTTGACCTTCTAAACGATATGGATTAACAGAATTCACTAGTGCAACCGGCTCTGTTTCACTAATTTTTCGAACCATTTGTAAGGCTTGGTCAAAATTCCCTTCAATAGCGATAATTTCTGCACCATACATTACCGCTTGCGCAAGTTTACCCATCGCGATTTTCCCTTCAGGAATAACTACGATACAACGCATTCCTGCACGAGTAGCATATGCTGCAGCTGCTGCCGATGTATTACCAGTAGAAGCACAGATTACTGTTGAGTTACCTTCTTCTTTAGCCTTTGCAACAGCCATTACCATTCCTCTGTCTTTAAAAGACCCAGTAGGATTCGTTCCTTCTGTTTTAACATAAAGCTCTACGCCCCACTCTTCCGACAACTTATCTAGCTTAATTAATGGCGTATTTCCTTCATTTAATGTTAACATCGGTGTTGATTCATTTATTGGCAAATATTCTTTATATTCTTCTAAAAGGCCTTTCCATCTCATTACTTTGTACCTCCCTCAACTCGGTATGAACTTTTGACTGTTCGGACAGATCTTAAATCCCTTAATTCTAATAATATATTTTCATAGTTTAATAAAGAAGCATGATGTGTAACTAGGACGATTTCCGCCAGCCCTTTTTCCTTCACTGGTAATTGGAGAATCTTCTCAAAACTGACTCCATGTTGAGAGAAGATGGAGGTAATTTCTGCAAATACACCAACCTCATCCTCTACTTGCAGACGCAAGAAATACTTTGAAAATCTTTCATCTGGATCTTTTAACTTCTTTTTAAATTGTGGAGCAATTGCTCCCTTTCCGTTTACACCCAATCTCATATTTTTTAAGACATTAACTAAATCCGACACAACTGCTGTTGCAGTAGGTAAGCTTCCAGCACCTGGACCATAAAACATCGTTTCTCCTACAGCTTCTCCATAAACATATACAGCGTTATATTCATTATTAACAGATGCTAATGGGTGACTGTCTACGATAAAGGTCGGCTGTACACTTACCTCGACTTTTTCTTCCTGCCTTTGAGCGATACCAATGAGCTTCATTGTGTATCCCAGCTGCTTTCCATACTGAATATCTTCATCTGTTACATTGGTAATTCCTTCTACCTTCACATCTTCTAATCCTATATTCATGGAAAAGCCTAGTGTAGCTAAAATCGTCATTTTTCTAGCAGCGTCCAATCCTTCTACATCTGAGGTTGGATCACTTTCTGCGAAACCTAATTTTTGTGCTTCTAATAAGACATCACTATATGGTCTTTGCTGTTGACTCATTTTCGTTAGAATAAAATTAGTTGTACCGTTCACGATTCCCATCATTTTGATGATTCGATCAGAAGCTAATCCATCAACTAATCCCCTTAGTATAGGAATTCCCCCAGCAACACTGGCTTCATAAAATAAGTCACAATTATTCTGGGAAGCTGCCTGCAAAAGCGCTGCTCCATGTACAGCCATTAAATCTTTATTTGCTGTGACTACTTGCTTTTTATTTTTTAGTGCCTTGAGCAAGATGTTCCTTGTATCTTCTATCCCACCCATTACTTCAATTACCACATCTATTTCAGGATCATCCAAAATATCATTTGCTTCCACTGTTAGGAGGATGTCTTTTACCTCTACATCTCTCTCCTTATTGATATTTTTGACTAGAATTTTTTTTACTTTCACCGGACAGCCAACCTGATGCATAATTTTATCCTGATGATTTTCGATAATTTTCACAACGCCCGATCCAACAGTTCCTAATCCGAGTAGTCCAATTGAGATTGTCTCCATCTGCTTCCTCCCGTTGATGTTCTTTTTACGAGAACAACTGTCTTTGTATAGTAGACATTATAGTGTTTGATTCCTTTTTTTACAAGGGGTGTTTAACATTCTTTTGAAAATTTATTTTTTTTTATAAGAATGATTAACTAAATTTTCTCCCTAAAAAGGAAACAACCGCTCGTTTACTTATTTAATCTATTATAAAGGAATTTTATGTAATACTAAAAGGAAAATTATAAATCTTGTGTATTTTTAGATTTCAGCAGAAGATTACATTTTCGATGTATTCCTCTGTAACGTTTGCTCTTCCTATTCAGGCAACGTTTGCACATAGCTACTGTTTTCTCGATAGTAAAAAAAGACCCCATTAAATGTGGTGTACAGCCACGTTAACAAGGTCTTATTATCACATTGTCTGTTTATAACCAAGTAACAATCGGTATCTTCATTGTTTTTACAGGAACTTCTGTGTTTTGATAAAATTCCTTGAGAAATATTTCTAAGTCTCTTGATTGATTGAGCATTTTCTTTAGCCTTTCTTCTAGAAACAATCGATCTGCTTCATGTGTAGCAGAATAGTAATTTTCCACACATTCTACATAATGAATGGGAAATAACAATCTTGCATAAATTAGTCTCCATGCAAAAGAGCTTAGCGGCATAACACTTTGATATTCCTCATAAAATGTTTTTACTTCTCTATGATATGTTTTAATATTTCTAAAATAACGGTCTCTTGTCCATTCCGCAAGATCTCTTCCACAATGATCAAAAACCCAATCAAATGGATTTTTAATATAATACTCCCCTGCCCACGTATCCTTTGTAAAACGATTATAGCAAATCGTTCCACTATCCACTGCATTAGGATCATCATCTAGCTCTGTATCGACAAGATACTGGATTGCATTCTCAGCAATTCCCATATAATATGGAAAAGATTCTCGAAATAACTTATCGAATTCACTTTCCGGTTCTTTATATAACATACCGTTCCAAAAACCTTCCATCTGATCCATTCTTTGTTCCCACATGCTCTTCCATTGGCCCATCCTGCTTATTTTTTGCACACCAAATTGCACTGTTCTTCCTCTAAAATGAAACTTTCCGAGCTTTCTTCCCAACTGACGCGAACGAAAAGGCCGCAACCGATTATTCATTATCACACAATAATGCTGTTCATCTATTTCTGTATATTTCTCTCCTTCTTTTGACTCTAAAATCATGCTAACATGATGGTCTCCAGTTTGGTATATATGTGCCGCTATTTGGTCTCTTTCTGCCAGCTCATCTTCCTCTACCCTTCCAACTGGAACGAGTGTAAATAACTTTCCTTCATTAATACAGGCTTCATAATGCCCAATTCTCGTTTCTTCTTCTACTTCAATCCCATATTTTGCAGATAAAATATTACGAATCATGCTTCCCCCTCCTATCCTCTCTTTTAGGAGTATATGATGTTGTATGTAAAAACTTGTTAAGTCGATTAAATTAATGAATATCACACTTTAAGGAAACAATAAGGGAGTATAGGAACATTTATCGACTTTCATGCATATAATAATAAACACTGTGACTACATAGTGAATAAACAAAAGAAAAGGTGAAGTTCATGTCATTAAAAGACCTAACAGAAAAAACAGCAAGAAAGTGGTTACATGAACGTGGAGTTAACATAGAGGATATTGCGAAGCTTGTATATATATTACAAGAGAAATATCATAATGATTTAAAAATGGATGACTGTATTCATAATGTGGAACGTGTCCTGTCAAAACGCGAGGTGCAAAACGCTATAATTACAGGGATACAATTAGATGTGTTAGCAGAAAAAAAGCTATTAGAATCTCCACTTCAAGAAATTGTAGAAACAGATGAAGGACTTTATGGAGTGGATGAGGTACTTGCATTTTCTATTGTTAATGTGTATGGCTCGATCGGATTTACGAATTATGGATATGTCGATAAATTAAAGCCAGGTATATTACAAAGGCTTAATGATAAGAGCACTGGAGAGTGTCATACTTTCTTAGATGACATTGTAGGTGCCATTGCAGCAGCAGCTTCCAGCAGACTAGCTCACCGTGCAAAAGGGGAAGAATAAGTCTAAAACAGCTGAATAAGGACATTTCGAAACAAGTAAACAATAAGTATACTTTGTTTGCGAAGCGTCCTCTTTTTAACTTAATTATTTTTTTACATCCCAATCCATTAAGCTATCTACCGTATAAGTTGGCTGGATGGAGTAGTCACCCAATTGTTCTTTGGTAGTTACACCTGTATGGACTAAAAGTGTATCCATATTTGCATTCATTCCTGCCATTATATCTGTTTGATAATTATCTCCTACCATCAAAACATCTTCTTTAGGCATGTTCAGTAATTTGATTGCTTGGTCAATTATAATGGATTCTGGCTTTCCTATCACGATTGGCTGTTGTTGTGTACTCACTGTAATTACAGATGTAACAGCACCATTACCTGGCAATAATCCCCGTTCAGTTGGCAAAGCAGTGTCACCATTTGTGCACACAAATTTTGCTCCATTGCGTACAGCCAGACAAGCTATCGTCAGTTTTTCATAGGTAATCTTCTGGTCAAGTCCAGCAACTACATAATCGACATTTTCAGAAGTCTCAACAAGCTTTAAGCCTTTTTCAATTAAAGCTTGTTGAAGCCCTACTTCACCAATCATAAATACGCTGGCTTCTGAAGCTCTTTCCGCGATATAATTTGCTGATGCCATTGCAGAGGTAAATACCTCACTTGCTTTTGCAGGTATATCGAATTCCCGTAGCTTCTGTGCTACCTGTTCTGGAGTTTTTGTTGAATTGTTTGTGACATATAAATAAGGAATTCTTGCGGCAATTAATCGTTTGACAAATTCAGCAGCTTCTGTAATCACTTCTGTACCACGATACATCGTGCCATCTAAATCGATTAAATATCCTTTATAAGCTTTCATTTATCCAAAATCCTTTCTAATGATACATTTTCATATACATTAATTTTTAAATGCAGACACAGGACCGAGTTCATGAATTAAGTAATCCTTCACAGACGGGATAAGTGATTTTATCGAATTCATATTTTGTGCAAATGCAGAAGCCAATTTCTGATGATCGATATCTGTATAATGATGTACAAGCTGTTTTCTCCACAGAATAAGCTCTTTCATGTCTTCTGCTATTCCTGTAGTAATTACTCTTTCATCTGTTAATATATCTACAATGTCATCATAGCTTCCAGGGTCTCTCATAATAAAACCGTCAATCATACTATTTCCCACATCCAAAATTACTTCAATCATCAAATGTGTAATTCTTTCCAATGCCACTTTTTCCAAAAAAGTATTCCAAGTATCCTGATTTTCAAATTGACGGATAAGTTCCTGATAATAGCGTAATTGTTCATCTATTTTTTCTCGGTCCACAAAATACATAATTGCGACTTCTCCTTCCGTGCCTTATGAGATTTGTAAGTGATCACTTAAGCTAGTTGGCTTGGCATAGAAATATCCTTGAGCTAAATCAACTTTATTCTTTGATAAAACAGAGGCTTCTTCTGCACTTTCGATGCCTTCTGCAACAACAACTGAACCTACTTCTTTAGCGATGAGAAGCAGCCCTTTTAGCATTGATTCTTTCACTGAATTTTTATCAATATTCTGGATAACAGACCGGTCAATTTTTATAATATCTGGCATAATTTCACTTATAGAATGAAGGCTTGCATAGCCTGCTCCTGTATCATCTACCGCGATTAAAAAACCAATCATTCTTAACACTTTCAGATTATTAGAAAAATGCTCTAAACCTTCAAATGAATCTCTCTCCGTAATCTCAATCGTTATTTTTTGGGGGGAAATCCCTTTAAATCGACGGATAACATTTTTAATATCTTTAATAAATCTTGGATTGCCTATTGTAACAGGTGTAAAGTTAATAAAGATATTGTGCTTCCATTTTGTATGCTGAATTTGTTCAAAAGCTTTTTCCAGTACAATCATTTCAAGATCATACAAGAATTTTGTTTGCCTTGCTAAGGAGAACAACTGAAGAGGATTTTCTAATGCCGTTCCTTTTGGTCCTCTTGTCAGCATTTCACAGGCATGAATTTTATTTGTTTCTACATCCATAATTGGCTGGGCTAATAAACAAATACGCTTATGGGCGACAATATCGCTTAATTCATGGACTAATTTATTGAATTCTGTATCAGATCTTTTATGTGCCATTGCAAGCGCTAATTCATAAGCCGTTTGAATGGCATCCTGAAGATAAGTATATTTTTTCTCGATAAACATATACCCAGAATTAAATACAGGTTGAACCCTCCCTGTTTCTCGAAAAACTCTTTCAACATTATGTATAATACTTTTTATTAGATCATCCAGGAGTGGGAGGCATTCCGTTCCTTGCTTCCATTTAATAAACATTGTCAGGCTATTTGGGCTGAAATCATGAATAGCCATAAATTCATTTGAAACATCCAATGATTGAATCGTTGCACGAAAAGACTTTTTTAGAAACCGAATATACTCTAAAAAATCCCGCACTTCTAATTGTTGCTTGATTCTATGTAAATTTATTATATCAATTACAACAACGGTCACCTCATATCCATTCTTCATTGCTTTCTCTACTTGATGAATAATAGGGTCTCGTAAAACAAATGAGGGTGGAAAATACTTTATACATTTTGCTGGTAACAATAATTTCCCCCAATTGAATAACCTTGAATATATATTTTCTTGATATTTCATAGCTCCATTCCTCTCAAAAGCCAACTTTTCCTGTTACAAATAAGCATTTTACATCTCTTGCGATGGACTTTTCCTTTACTTTTTGTGCTTGCAATTCAAGCAATTACTTGCAAAAAGCAGCACTTAGGAATTTTTTAAATGTAGAGTAGAAAAACATTAAAGGTTTACCTTACTTGTAAGAAACGGCTTATAGATATAGATTTATTTAAAAAATTCAAGTAGCTTATGCCAAGTTACAAAATAAAAGCTATATCCTATTTAAACACCGCTTCAAAACAGACCCATTTCTCATTTTTTTCAGAATGGAAGCTCCTTCTTCAAGCATAATCGGAAGGATCGCTGAATACTATTTCGTTTTTTTCACTACAAAATATGCACAGCCAAAATTACAATATTCATACAAATACTCTGTTAATGTACTTATTTTTGTGTCAAAGCTTGATTTTTGATTATTGTCATCAAAGAAACCACGTAGTCTTAATTGTCCATAGCCCCAATCTCCGACAATATAGTCGTATTTTGATAATATATCACTAAATCTATTTTTAAATGCTTCTTCATTAAAACCTGATTTTCTTTCTTCAATCAGTTCATAACAATTGTTATTAATACAAACCAATCGTATCACCTCAAAACCTATATGGATTTCATATATATAGTCTAATCATAATATTACCCACTTTCATTATAACCTTAGGAAGGATATTTACATAGCAAAAGCAATAATTTCTTCCTATTAAAAAACAGAATTTTTTATTTTTTATGTTTTAATCATTTTGGCGAATCGTGATTTATGTAATATAATTCCATTAAACATATAGGGGAACACTTAGGATCCATGAAAAACTCAAAAATTTTTTCCACTTAGACAACAAAAAAAGACCCCCAGAAGGGATCTTTTTAAGCTTCTTTTGCATGTTCAGTCATTTGTTGATTCTTTTTCGCTTCATTCACTTGCTCATCTGCATGATAGGAAGAACGAACTAATGGTCCTGCTTCACAATGGCTAAAGCCTTTACTTAATGCAATTTCTTTCAATTCTTTAAATTCATCTGGATGATAATATTTTTGCACTTTTAAATGCTTGGAAGTTGGTTGTAAATACTGCCCTATTGTCATAATATCAACGTTATTTTCTCTGAGATCATCCATCGTTGCAACAATTTCTTCTTTTGTTTCTCCTAAACCGATCATAATACTAGATTTAGTCGGTATAGTAGGCTGCATTTCCTTTGCTCTGCGTAAAAATTCAAGGGAACGATGGTATTTTGCTCTTGCACGTACTCTAGGGGTTAATCTTTCTACTGTTTCAATATTATGGTTCAAGATATCAGGTTTAGCATCCATTAACATACGTAGGTTTTCTTCTACGCCTCCCATATCGGAAGGTAGTACTTCAATGCTGGTGAATGGATTTTTTCTGCGAATGGCGCGAACCGTTTCTGCAAAAACAGCTGCACCGCCGTCTTTTAAATCATCTCTTGCAACAGCAGTAATGACGACATGCTTTAAATTCATCGCAAAAACAGAATCAGCAACTCTTTCAGGCTCTTGCCAATCTAGTTCTGTCGGTAAGCCTGTTTTTACTGCACAAAAACGACAAGCTCTTGTGCAAGTATCTCCTAGAATCATAAATGTCGCTGTTCTTCTTACAGCCCAACATTCATGAATATTTGGACATTTTGCTTCCTCACAAACTGTATGTAGTTGTTTTTCCTTCATCATTTTTTTCAAACCTGTATAATTTTCATTCGTATTCAACTTAATTTTCAACCATTCAGGCTTGCGTAAATATTCTTGTTTTTTCTCTGACACCATATTCATCTCCTAGTAAAATAATTTTCATCATTTACCTAAAAACAGTATTGTATAACAATATCCAATCAGAAAAATTTGTAATGTTACACACAATAGAAGGAATTCTCCACTTCATTTGTCACTTTAACATAATGCAAATACCTCTACAAGTTATTGATTAAAAAGATTACCATTAATTGATAATTATTTTTTTCCTATTACTTCACAAAATATAACGACAGAATATGAAGGGAGGGATTATCTTTTGCACAGGTTCATGTTTTTAATCATTATACTTATGTTTTTACTACCTAACACTGTCACATACGCGACTGAAAAAACGAATGATCCTTACACGAAACGAATGGAACTGTATAACAAAGTCGAAGCATTGTATCAAATACCTTGGTATTATATAGCGGCTGTCGATCAATATGAGAGAAATATTCGCTCCGCAAGAACAGATATCCCAAAAGCAGAAGGTCTTACTGGGATTTATTTTACAAAAGAAAAATGGGCAGGCATTATCAATCCAAATTCCGATGATACCAATCCTTTAACCATTCCTTTATTTGGAGGACTGGGAGCAGATGGTAATGGAGATGGAAAGGCAGATCGATTTAATGATGAAGATATCCTCTCCGCATTCTCTAATTATATAAGCCAATACGGAGTGGATGAGGAAAACTTTAGAATCGGTCTATGGAATTACTATAAAAGAGATAAAACAGTAAGTATCATAATGGGAAAAGCTGCAATATATAAACATTTTGGAAGATTAAATTTGGATGATCACGCCTTCCCTCTTCCGTTAAGAAGTAATCATAGCTATATTAGTACTTGGGGGGATGCACGCGGCTGGGGAGGAAAACGCATCCATGAAGGAACCGACATTTTTGCAGACTATGGTGTCCCTGTGAAAGCGACTTCCTATGGAATTGTCGAAATGAAAGGTTGGAATAATTTTGGTGGATGGCGAATTGGCATAAGAGATATTAACAATAACTATCATTATTTTGCCCATTTAAGTGGATTTTCTAAAGATATAAAAGCAGGTATGATAGTCGAACCAGGTATGCTCATCGGAGGGGTTGGGAGTTCAGGATATGGACCACCAGGAACGTCAGGAAAATTCCCGCCACATCTGCATTATGGAATCTATAAAGATAATGGATATACAGAATGGTCTTTTGATCCGTATGCTCACTTACGATTATGGGAAAGACAAGAACAGATAAGAGCACGAAATAAAAAATAAAAATTTCATTAAGTTCGCTGGCGATAAGATGAATTTGCTCATTCTTATCGCCATTATTGGTGCATTCTATAATGGATGATGAATCGTATCACATTCCGTTATGAGAATAGAAAAATCTTCTTTTAAATCTAAATCGTAAGGAGTGATTTCTTTACCATCATGTTCAATTATTCGAATAATCGGTCTTTCATTCATTCCTTTATTTTGTTTGCAGACAATTCCTTTTTCTCCATTACTTAGCTTTACACTTAATCCATTTGGATAAAGAACAATTGCCCTTCTAAAAGCTTCGACAATTTTCGCGTCATACAGTTGACTCGAGCCAGTATATAAAATTTCTAGTGCTTCATGTGGTAATAGGGCATCATGATAAACACGATTTGATGTTATTGCATCAAATACATCCGCAACAGCAATTATTTTTCCGAATAAGTGTATGTCTTCTTCTATCAACCCCCTAGGATAACCAGATCCATTCAAACGCTCATGATGCTGATAAGCACAATGAGCAACTAATAACGGTAGAGACTGGACATTTCTTAGGATTTCAAATCCTGCTTCTGCATGGCTCTTTACTATTTCATATTCTTCTTCTGTCAATTTTCCTGGTTTCATTAGAATCTCTAAAGGAATGCTCATTTTACCAATATCATGCAAAATAGCCCCTAATCCGATAATTTCCATCTGCTTAGGAGAAAGTTTTAATTCTAAACCTAATGCCAATGTATAAATGGTAACATTTAAGCTATGTGAAAAAATATAATTATCATACAAATATACATCTGACATAATAGAATAAAGATCATCATGATTCTTTAACTCTGCTAGTACTTTTCCAACTAGCTTTTTAAAAATAGGAGTGTTTTTTTTCATCACCATTGATATATTGGAAGAATCTGTCTGTTTAATTGCATGAAAACTTTTCTCAATCGTTTTCATCGCTTCCATCTTAACCTGCTCTGAAATTGCAGCATTTACTTCTATATCCTTGGTATGCTTATCCTCCAAATATACGTAGCTGACGCCAAAATCAACCAGCCTTTTAATAATTCTATCCTCTAGTCGCACCCCACTATTTACTAACACCTTTCCACGATCATTTAAAATGGGCTTTGCTAAGATAGCACCTTCTTGTATATTTTTCGTCCCAACTAATTTCATGCTTTAATGGCTCCTAATTATTTTTGTATATAATTATTATATCGTACAATTCCTCTTGTTTCTTTAGACCTATTGAAAATAAAAAGAAAATTATTCCTTATAGAAAGAAAGCTTAACGAAAATAAAATTCCCCATTCGTTAAGCTTTCTGTACACTTATATTATTAAACCATTTTCAGTAATGCTTCTTTGCCTATCATGCCTTTATGAATTCCATAAGTCTCCGCTTCTACTGTAACTGATTCCAAAGGCGCCTCTAGTAATTGCTCAATCGTTCTAACTCCAACTGCTCTTCCAGCAATTATCTTTCTGTCCTTTAGCTTATCATTTAACAATCCTATATCTAGCGCACCACACATGATATACCCCTTATCATTTTTCACTGCAAGCAAGGTAGTTTTAGGCAATAGTACTGAGACCGCAATAAAAGTATGTCCATTGATATCAACAGGATACACATCAATCATAATACTTTGTGCTCACTCCTCTCTTTACCTTCATGGTAATTATATTCAAAAGAGGAGGAATCTGTGTTAGTTAAATTCTTGCATTTCAAAATTCCACAAAAAAATAGCTCCTTATGCTTTTATCCTATTTCGCAACCTTTCTGCAAGTATATTACGCATAAAT
The DNA here is from genome assembly GCF_052064465.1 of Niallia sp. HCP3S3_B10. NCBI lineage: Bacteria > Bacillati > Bacillota > Bacilli > Caryophanales > Bacillaceae > Niallia > Niallia sp. HCP3S3_B10. The sequence goes on from NZ_JBQHVO010000059.1 coordinate 17,986, forward strand.
TCAGGAAGAAAATAGTCTTTCTTTGCAGCTCGATAAATAGATGGAAAGAAATTACCAAACGTCAACATATCTGGCACTGTAATGACATAGTACTGATCTGCTAGTATTTCTTTAGATTGTATAAAATATCTAACTCTTTCTCCACTTTTTTCTTCTGTAATTCCCGCTGAAATCATTTTCCCCATTAAAGTCCCTCTAAAGCCGAGACCTTTCACCTGCAACGTCTCCCATTTTTCTGCTTTCATATCAAGCAAAATTTCCTTTAATTCAGCTCCTGTTAAGGTAACATTACATGGATTAATCGGATGTGGACAAATGGATAATAAATCAAAGAAAGTAACATCCCCTGGCTGTAAGCCATTTAGTATTAATCCTTCATTAAGGATGGCGCAATCAGAATGACACCATGAGACTAATTTTTCACAGAGCATTTTCGCAAGAAATTCACGAGAATAGTACTCATCAATGGTAACTGCTTTTTCTGATAAAGCTTGTTTCCCTTGCAAGTAATAATTTTCAATGATGGCTTCTTCCTCGTTCGCTATCGGCAATTTACTTGTTTCATATAATATTGCCTTTTTATCCATTACTTTCTTTAAATCATCAATCTTTATTTCAATATGGCCTACATAATAGCCATACTTTCCGGCAGCACCTTGGAGATTATTATTCATTATTTTTCCTTGATGAAAAATATGGTGTGTATGTGCACCCAAAATAACATCTATTTCTGGAAAATTTGTTGCTATCATCTCATCATCATTTATTCCTAAATGGGATAACAATATAATGATGTCTACCTGTCCTCTAAGCTCTTCTATTTGCTTAGATAGTTCTTGCATGGGTTCTGTCAACTTCCATCCTAAAAGCTCATATAATTGTTCAAAATATGCAGTAATGCCAACTACACCAATTTTTGTTCCTTTTGCGGTAGTATATATTTGATGAGGGATAGCCCATGCTGGTCGTTCTCCGTTCTTCTTATAAAGGTTTGCAACAATTACATCGAATAAGGCACCATCATATAAGTGATCTAATGCCTCATATGGCAAGGTAATCCCTTCATTGTTCCCTATTGTCACTGCATCATAGCGCTCTTTATTTAATAGCTCTGTATTAATTCTACCTTTCGTCGCTTCAGTATAAGGATGAGACAAATCCAAATGGTCGCCTATATCAAATAAATAAACAGCTTCGCCGGCCTCTTCATGCCATTTTTTTCTTTCACGCAGCAATTCATAAATTCTTGGCCAATTTTCAAAATGGCTATGTAAATCATTAGTATGATATATATGGATGACTTCCATCTTCTCGCCTTCCTTGTTTTGAATTTTTCTCTTTTTATTAGGCATTTATTTATCCAAGGAGATTCGTCTTCTCCTTCTTCGATTTGCTCCACTATTTTAAAATAAATCTAATTGTCTTGGAGCTAAATCCGTATATTCTATATTTAGTAATTCAATAAGTTCTTTGCCGTTGTCAGCAGCATCTCCACCAGAGTTATTATTAAAAAGAACATAAACATTTTTACATTCCTTTTCAAGCTGACTAATATTTTCGACCCATTCTTTTAATTCCATCGTATTATAGCGATATAAATAGCGAACCTCTCGCCAATTTGGATTGTTATTTTGTTGCCATCCATAGTAATTTCTACCGTGAAGACGAATTAGCACCTTTTCCTCGCCAACAGCCTTTAACACAGTAGGAACAGACCCTGGCATTACTTGTGGCTCATCACAAATACTATGAATCCAATTCTCTTCTCTCATAAACTGAAGCGTACTTTTCCGATACTTTTCATCAAACCATGATTGATGTCGAAATTCAAGGGCGCATGGTATATCACCCATTTTCTTCTTACAAGCTCTTAAGTATTGGACATTTTCCTTTGTACAATCAAACCATGGTGGAAATTGAAATAATACCATAGCAAGTTTTCCTGCTTTTATATAAGGAACTAAGGAGTCAATAAACGCAAAAAACATTTCTTCATGGGAAGAAAATGGAATGTCCCCGCGGTTATGTCCTGTCATTCCTTGATATGCCTTTACTATAAATTGAAAGGATTCTGGTGTTTTCCGTACCCAAGATTCTGCGTTGCGCACTGGTTGCACGGCATAAAAAGAAGCATCTACTTCCACTGTCGGAAAATAACCAGCATACTCCACTAATTTATTCTGCGATGAAGTATTTTTTCCATAAAGACTTGTATGGTCTCCCCATCCAGTTAAACCAATATGAATCAATTAAATCACCTCTATGTAAGTCTTTCTCGATGTGGTAGCCACTTCGATTAGACGATAACTGCGCCTTGAAAAAAACAATAAATAATAACAATATCTATTCCTCTACACTAGATATCATATCATAATCACCATAAATAACTAAGTTTAAAGAAATAGAGAAAATACTCTGTGTTATCCAAAGGGGTAAAAAAGCTCGTTTTTATTCAAATATGATTAGTTTATTTTGAATATCCTTCCCTCTATATGTTAGGATTTAGAGATTTCTATAAGGATTTACATTTAAATTGAGGAAAACATATACTATAAAAGGAGTGGAAATAATCGAGATCTTTTCACCATTGCAGAAACAAATTTTATACAATAGACACTGTTAGTTATGGTACTATAAATCAGCAAATGGAACAGTTTTCATTTGAGGATAATTATTGAAATATGTAAAAATACAATTATATTGCCATTATAAAAAATCCTGGTGAGAACCTTCACCAAGATTTTTTAATTTGTTTACTACTCATCATTAAATGCTTTATTCTCCTCATACTTAGCCATCACGTGGAAGTTGTGCACATTTTGCATTTTAAAATACTTCTATCGATTTATTTTTCCAGATCCAGCTAATAAAAAGCTCGTTACTTCTTGTTCGCTAAATTGATTGCAATCACCATAAACAGTATGTTTTAAAGCAGATGCAGCTGTAGCAAAATTAATCATCTCCTGGGGTGTGTTTTGGACTAATATTCCATGAAGAACGCCTCCCGCAAAAGCATCCCCTCCGCCTACTCTATCAATAATCGGATTAATTAGATGTTTTTGAGATTCATAGTAGCTATTGTTCATCCATAGTGTTCCTATTAATTCATTATTACTAGCGGAAAGCACGTTTCTTTTCGTAGAATATAAAATAGATATATTCGGAAACTTCTTCTGTATCTCTTGATAGTAGTAGGCTAATTCATTCTCTTCACCAGTGTATTCAGAGATTCCCAAAAGGTAGATTGCATCAAGCTTACCTGCTGAACAATAATCTACAAGTGGCAAAATTTCCGACATCGTTTCTCCTGCTTCTTTTTGAGACCATAATTTCCCACGATAGTTTATATCAAAGCTGATTTTGCAGCCAGCCTCTTTTGCCGCTTTAACAAGCGAGATTGTTATTTTTTTCCAATTCAAGGATAATGCAGGGGTAATTCCTGAGATATGAAAAATATCAACATTGCTGAATAGCTCTTCCTTTTGCCATTCACTTTCCGTCATTTCGGCAAAGCTTGACCCAGTGCGGTCATAAATGACATTTGCCGCTCTTTCACCAATTCCAGCTTCTACATAATAAGTACCTAACCGAGATCCTGCTTTTAAAAGATAATCAGTATGTACTCTATAGCGCTTTAAATGCTTTACTACACCTTCTCCTAAGTCATTGTCTGGAATTTTACTAGCAAAGTAGACATCGTGACCAAAATTGGCTAGTGAAATAGCGACATTGGCTTCACCCCCGCCATAATGTGCACGAAAATTATCTGCCTGGGCAATTCGTATACCAGAATCAGTGGATAGACGAAGCATGATTTCACCTAACGTAACTACCTTCCCCATATTTATGCTCCTTTAATTTGATGAAATTTTTCCATATACTGACTAGCAATCTCTGTAACTTTGTCAAAATCTCCATTTGCCACAGGTGCTAATAGATTTCCTCCAACTCCAACTGCTACTACCCCTGCTTTAAACCACTCTTCCATGTTTTCCAAGCTTACTCCACCTGTTGGCATAATATTAACTTGCGGCATCGGCGCTTTAAATGCGGATACAATACTTGGACCGTAAGCGCTACCTGGGAATAGCTTGATAATATCTACTCCTGCTTTTAATGCCTCTTTCATTTCTGTAATGGTTAAGCACCCTGGAAGATATGGTGTTTGATAAAGATTACATAATTCTGCAGTTTCTTTATCAAAGTTTGGGCTAACAATATATTCTGCTCCAGCCATGATAGCTAAACGAGCAGTTACTACATCCAATACAGTCCCTGCACCAATGACAATGTCAGAATTATCCTTATACAACTCTACTAATTCACTAATCGCTTTATCTGCATTAGGAACAGTAAAAGTTAATTCGATTCCCTTCATGCCACCCTGAACTACTGCGCTGCTTGCCTGCACAGCCTCTTCCTTGCTATTACCTCTAACTACCGCAATTACCCCAGCATTTTTTAAGCGTTGTAATGTTTCCACTCTTTTCATTCCGCTCACTCTTTTCTTATTTAGAAATTTAATTTTATTATTAAGAAACCTCAATTTGATTATACATACTTTTTCGAAAAATGTAAACGCTAGTCATAAAATATAAAAAATCGCCGAAACGATTTAATGAGCCACAGCTTGAATTACCTCATTTTTCGTTTCGACGATTGCCTTAATTATTTGCCTTTTAAAGTCTTCGGTGAGCCTATATTTCGGCATACTTACACTAAAAGCCCCAATGATTTCCCCATCTTTTTTTAAGGAAGCTCCAATACAGAAAATATCCTTCTCCATTTCTTCATCATCAAAGGCAATACCAGTCTCTCTCACTTTCTGTAGCTCGGAAGCCAGTTTTAAAGAGTTCGTTATTGTATGCTCTGTAAATGGAACTAATGGAGTTTCTTTTATATATTGTGAATAATCCTCTTCATCAAATTCTGCCAGAACGGCTTTTCCCATTGCTGAACTGTATAAAGGTCTTGTTATCCCTACCCTTGATGACATTCTTATTGTCTGATGTTTAGCCTCTAATTTGTTTACATATAAAATTTCATTGTCTGCGAGTACACCTAAATGAATGGTTTCATCAATTAATTTTTGCAGTTTTTCTAAATAAGGAAAAGTTAACTCTACTAAATCCAGTTGATCCACACCTTGATTGGCATACCGAATAAGTTTGGATCCTAATCGATAATTTTTATTTTTATCCCTGCTAACAAAGCCTATCAACAATAAAGTGTCCAATATTTTTAAAGTAGTAGAAGTGGTCATTTCTGTGTTTTGAGCAATACTTTGCAAAGTTTGATTTGGATTTTCCGAAAGATAATCCATAATTTTTGCAGCCCTTAATAGGACTGTTCCATAAGGTTTTGTTTTCTCCATCATACACCCTCTTTTCCAATAAAGAAATTATATAGGAAAAGAGGATAAAATTAAAGTGGTCTGACCAAATATTTATAATTCCGTTGCCTCTTCAACATCCTAGCATAAAAAAGAAGACGAACTTCGAAAAGTTCGCCTCCTATCTTAAGAAATATTAACCGATAGAACCTTCCATCTCGAACTTGATCAGACGGTTCATTTCAACTGCATATTCCATTGGTAATTCTTTTGTGAATGGCTCGATAAAGCCCATTACGATCATTTCTGTTGCTTCTTCTTCGGAAATACCTCTACTCATTAGGTAGAATAATTGCTCTTCAGATACTTTCGAAACTTTTGCTTCGTGCTCTAATGAAATATTGTCATTTAAAATTTCATTGTATGGAATAGTATCGGAAGTAGACTTGTTATCCATGATTAATGTGTCACATTCGATATTGGAACGGGCACCATCGGCTTTACGTCCAAAGTGAACAATCCCACGGTATGTTACTTTTCCACCTTGTTTCGAAATAGATTTAGAAACAATGGTAGATGATGTATTTGGAGCTAAGTGAAGCATTTTTGCTCCAGCATCTTGGTGTTGTCCTTTTCCAGCAAGAGCGATAGATAAAGTCATTCCTCTTGCGCCTTCCCCTCTTAAGATAACAGCAGGGTATTTCATCGTTAATTTAGAACCAATATTTCCATCGATCCATTCCATTGTAGCATTCGCATCACAAACAGCACGCTTTGTAACTAAATTGTATACGTTATTTGCCCAGTTTTGAATCGTCGTATAACGGCAATATGCATCTTTTTTAATAATGATTTCAACAACCGCACTATGAAGAGAGTTAGTTGTGTATACTGGTGCTGTACATCCTTCAACGTAATGCACACTTGCACCCTCATCCACGATGATTAACGTTCTTTCAAATTGTCCCATATTTTCAGAGTTAATACGGAAGTACGCTTGTAATGGCGTATCCACTTTAATTCCTTTTGGAACATAAATGAAAGATCCACCAGACCATACTGCTGAGTTTAAGGCAGCAAACTTATTATCTGTGGCTGGGATAACTGTTGCCCAATGCTCACGGAAAATATCTTCATTTTCTCTTAATGCAGAATCCGTATCTTTGAAAACAATCCCCATTTTCTCAAGATCTTCTTGCATATTATGGTAAACAACCTCTGATTCATACTGAGCAGACACACCAGCTAAGTATTTTTGCTCTGCTTCTGGAATACCAAGCTTATCAAATGTTTGTTTGATTTCATCTGGTACTTCATCCCAAGATCTTTCTGTCTTCTCTGATGGTTTTACATAATACGTAATTTCATCAAAGTTTAAAGCAGATAGATCGCCACCCCATTGTGGCATTGGCATTTTATAAAAATGCTCTAATGATTTCAAGCGGAAGTCTAACATCCATTGTGGTTCAGCCTTCATTTTTGAAATTTCTTCAACGATTTCTTTCGTTAATCCACGTTTGGAACGAAAGATAGAAACGTCTTTGTCTGAAAATCCATATTTATAATCCCCAATTTCGGGCATCTTTTTTGCCATTTCATTTTCCTCCATTCTACATGCAACCTTGGTGGTAATCCTACGAATTTAACCTTCGTTTATCCCTTTTTCCATTGCCTTCCAAGCTAGTGTTGCACATTTGATTCTTGCAGGGAATTTACTAACACCTTGAAGTGCTTCAATGTCCCCCAAGTCCATATCATCCGCGTAGTCTTTTCCTTGAATCATCTCAGAGAATGACTCAGACATTTTCAACGCCTGCTCGACTGTCTTTCCTTTAATTGCTTGTGTCATCATGGATGCAGAAGACATGCTAATAGAGCATCCTTCTCCATCAAATTTCGTATCGACGACAACCCCATCTTCCAATTTCATTGTTAGAAGAATGCGGTCCCCACAAGTTGGATTATTCATATTAACGGTCAAGCTACCTTCAAGAACTCCTTTGTTCCGAGGATTTTTATAATGATCCATAATAACACTTCTATAAAGAGAATCTAAATTATTAAAAGACATCGCTAAAATACTCCTTTGTTTTGCCAATCCCTTCCACAAGCTTATCAATATCTTCTTCCGAATTATATAGATAAAAACTTGCACGAGCGGTTGCAGAAACATTTAGCCATTTCATTAATGGTTGTGCACAGTGATGTCCTGCACGTACAGCAATTCCTTCAGCATCCAACACTGTTGCAACATCATGAGGGTGAACATCTTCAATATTAAAAGTGATAACGCCAGCCCGATTGTTTGCACTTTGCGGACCATAAATTGTTAAACCGTTAATAGAAGACATTTTCTCTATTGCATAGGCTGCTAATTTATGCTCATGTTCCGTTATATTCTCTAAGCCGATTTCTTCGAGGAAATCAATTGCAGCCCCTAATCCAATAGCACCTGCAATAATCGGCGTCCCTGCTTCAAACTTCCAAGGAAGTTCTTTCCAAGTAGATTCATATAAACCGACAAAATCAATCATTTCCCCACCAAATTCAATTGGCTCCATGTTTTCTAAAAGATGTTTCTTTCCATAAAGTACCCCAATTCCCGTTGGACCACACATTTTATGAGCAGAGAACCCAAGAAAATCACAATCCAAATCTTGCACATCAATTTTTACATGGGGAGCGCCTTGGGCTGCGTCTACTACAAGTACAGCTCCATTTTTATGCGCAATCGCAGCTATTTCTTTTATTGGATTAATAACTCCTAGAACATTAGAAACATAAGCAATAGAAACTAACTTTGTTGCCGGAGTAACTGTTTCTTCCACATCAGCAATCGCTACCGTTCCATCTGCTTGAAGAGGCAAATATTTTAGTGTTGCTCCCGTTTTTTTTGCAACTTGCTGCCATGGAATGATATTACTATGATGCTCCATCGGGGTGATGACTATTTCATCCCCCTCTTTTATATTTTCCATCGCATAGCTTTGTGCAACTGTATTAAGAGCTGTTGTAGTTCCGCGAGTGAAGATAATTTCTTCTATCGAAGAAGCAGAGATAAACTTCCTTACCTTTTCCCTTGCTCCTTCGTAAGCATCCGTTGCTTTTGTCCCTAAGGTATGAACGCCACGGTGAACATTAGAATTATACTCTCGATAGTATTTTTCTAATGTTTCAATTACCTGGACAGGTTTTTGAGAAGTGGCCGCACTATCAAGATAAACCAAAGGATTTCCGTTGACTTCTTGGTTTAAAATCGGAAAGTAAGAACGAATATGTTTACTATCCATTATCTTACTTTCCTTTCAATTACCTCTACTAATTGCTTTTTAACACCTTCAATTGGCAATTGTTCTACAACTGGAGCAAGGAAACCATGAATAACTAATCTTTCTGCTTCATGTTGTGGAATACCACGGCTCATTAAGTAATACAATTGTAAAGGATCAACTCTACCAACAGATGCAGCATGACCTGCAGTTACATCATCTTCGTCAATTAATAGAATTGGGTTCGCATCGCCTCTAGCTTTTTCACTTAACATCAGAACACGAGACTCTTGCTCTGCATTTGCTTTCGTAGCACCATGCTCGATTTTTCCAATACCATTGAAGATAGAAGAAGCTTTATCTTTCATTACACCATGCTTTAAGATATAGCCTTCTGAGCTCTTACCATAATGAACTACTTTTGTTGTAAAGTTTTGCTTTTGATCTCCGCGACCAACTACTACTGATTTTGTGTCACCATATGAGCCATCGCCCATTAGGAATGTGGTATTATCAGAAATTGTATTACCATCATTCATGAAGCCTAATGCCCATTCAATTTTAGCATCACGACCTGCAACACCTCGGCGATTTACATACGTAGTAACACCATGCGCTAAATTATCAACTGCCCCATATTGAACTTTTGCATTTGCGTTAGCAATTACTTCTGTAACAATATTGAACACTGCTTCTTCAGGATCAACGGTAGAAACATAGTTTTCTACATAAACAACAGAACTATTATCTTCTGCTACAACAATAACATGGTTAAAAAGGTTTGCTTCTTTGTCATCATGTAAGAAAATAGATTGAATTGGTTCTTCCACTACTACATTTTTAGGAACATACAAGAATACTCCACCATTTAAAAGAGCCGCATGTAAAGCCGTTAATTTATGCTCATCAACTTTAACAGCATCTTTCATAAAGTATTTTTGCAATAAGTCACTATACTCTCTAGCTGCTGTGAAAATATCAGTAAAAATTACGCCACTTTCTTTTAATTCATTCGAAACAGCTAAGAAAGTTGGACGGTTATTTCTTTGAATATAAAGTGTTTTATTCTTTTCTAAATCGATAAGTGCTTTTACTTGTTCTGGCAAGTCATTTACATCAGAAAAATCTTCACTGCTTACAATGTGTTTTTCAAATTGTGTAAAGTTCCAGTTTTTAATATTTGTTTTATCCGGTCTTGGCATTGGAAGAGAATCTGCTTGTTCTAATGCATTAACACGCAGCTCCGTTAGCCAAGAAGGTTCGTTCATATCTTTCGAAAAAGAGGAAAGATATTCTTGGTCAAATGGTAATTTAATATCCGTTGTCATTGGTCAATCCTCCTAACAATTACGCTTCTTGTTCAACAGTTTCGTCTTCAATACCTAGCTCTTTTTTAATCCAATCATATCCTTCTGCTTCTAGGCGTTGTGCAAGCTCAGGACCGCCAGATTTAACAACACGACCTTGCATCATTACGTGAACGTAATCAGGAGTGATATAATTTAATAAACGTTGGTAGTGAGTAATGATTAAGCAACCAAAATCTTCTTTACGTTCTTCACGCATTTTGTTGATTCCTTTTGAAACAACTTTTAGTGCATCAATGTCTAAGCCAGAATCAATTTCATCTAAAATTGCAATTTTAGGGTTTAACATCATTAATTGAAGAATTTCATTACGTTTCTTCTCTCCACCAGAGAAACCTTCATTTAAATAACGCTGTGCCATATCTGGATCCATTTCTAGATAGTCCATGTTTTCATCCATTTTGCGGATAAACTTCATTAATGAAATCTCATTTCCTTCGCCTAAGCGGCTGTTTAAAGCAGAACGTAAGAAGTCAGCATTTGTTACACCACTTATTTCGCTCGGATATTGCATCGCTAAAAATAGACCTGCACGCGCGCGCTCATCTACTTCCATTTCCAATACATCTTCGTCATCAAGGCTTACTTCACCGCTAGTTACTTCATATTTCGGGTGACCCATGATTGCAGAAGATAAAGTAGATTTACCAGTTCCGTTTGGTCCCATGATTGCGTGAATTTCTCCACCTTTGATTTCTAAGTTAAGACCTTTAATAATTTCTTTTTCTTCGATTGAAACATGTAAATCATTAATGACTAATTTAGGTTGACTCATATTATAATACCTCCATAGTAAAAGAAGTTTTGTTCACAAGATTGTCGAAACTTCATTATCAATTTATTATCATTCTAATCTTATAACAAATAAAAACTGATAGCAACCTATTGCTTCCAGTTCTATAAGGAAAATTATCATAAAAACAAAATAAATACACTTCATCCACTTATCAATATCTATTTATTTGTTATTTGGAAACGATTTCTTTCCTTATTATATTACATAACATTACTTTCGTATAAATGATAAATACTTTAAACTATACTATTTATTACTAGCTGTCAAATTCTGCACTAATATAGTGCATCGTTTTAGTATTTATACACGTATTGAATTTAGCCCTAGTACTTATTGGAAATGGAATCCTCCCTTTAAAATGAGAAAATCTTCATTGAAAAACAACTTTATTTTGAAACATCATAAAAAAATGTCCCTATAAAGACCGATACACAAGCTATATCCATTATTGATAGAAGCGACTTCATTCTCAATTGGATATTTGCTTTATGTTTTGGTCTTTTATAGGAACATCTTCTTTAAATCTTATTCACTAACTGGTACAACTGCACCTTTATATTCTGTATTGATGAAATCTTGAATTTCTTTTGAATGAAGTACTTCTACCAATGTCTTAATAGCTTCTTTGCTTTCATCTCCTTTACGAACGGTAATGATATTCGCATATGGAGATTCACTTCCTTCAATTTCAATTGAATCTTCCACTGGGTTTAAACCTGCATCTAATGCATAGTTTGCATTGATAACAACTGCATCCCCTTCATTATTATTGAAGATTTGAGGAAGTAATGATGGCTCATAATCTGCTTTTAATTGAATATTTTTTGGATTTTCTACAATATCTTCGATTGTTGCATTCACTTTATCAATTCCATCTTTTAGTTTAATTAATCCACCTTTTTCTAAAAGAGAAAGCACGCGGCCATGTTCAGCAACTGAATTACTTAGAATGATTGTCGCTCCATCTGGAAGCTCATCTAAGCTTTTATATTTTTTTGAGAAAACTGCCATTGGCTCAATGTGAATAGCACCTGCATTTACAAAGTCATATCCATTATCTTTAATTTGTTGATCCAAATAAGGGATATGTTGAAAATAGTTAGCATCTAATTCTTTTGATTCTAATGCTTTGTTTGGCAATACATAATCTTGGAAAGTAACAATTTCCAAATCAATTCCTTTTTCTTTAAGAATCGGCTTAGCTTCCTCTAAAATTTCAGCGTGCGGTACATTAGAAGCACCTACCACTAATTTAGTTGTTTCTTTTTCTTCGTTAGAAGCACCACTCTCATTTTTATCTTCAGACGATCCACATGCAGAAAGTACAAGTATAAATGTCAAAGCAATTAATAATGTCCATAATTTTTTCATTTTTATTCTCCTTATCTTTTATCTAATTTTTTTGTTATATAATCTCCAATAAATTGGATGATAAATACAATAATTAATACAATAATGGTTGACACGAGTGTTACATCACCATTACCTCTTTGGAACCCTTGTAAGTAAGCTAAATTCCCAAGTCCCCCTGCACCAATAATCCCTGCCATTGCAGTAGATCCAACTAGCGCAATCGTAGTTACCGTAATTCCTGAAACAAGTGCTGGCATAGATTCTGGCAAAAGAACTTTAAAGATAATCGTAGTTGGTTTTGCTCCCATTGACTTTGCAGCTTCGATGACTCCTTTATCTACTTCACGAAGGCCGATTTCTACAAGTCTTGCATAAAACGGAGCAGCTCCAATTATCAAAGATGGTAAAGCTGCTTTCGGTCCAATCATCGTACCGATTAAGAAAGTTGTTAATGGTATTAATAAAACCAATAAAATAATGAAAGGGATGGAACGAAAAATATTAACAATTGCACTAATCACTTTGTTAACAAAAGCATTATTCCACATATTCCCTTTACCAGTTAAGAATAAAGTAATCCCTAGAATAATTCCGAGTATAAAGGTAAAAATAATCGAGAATCCAGTCATAAAAAGGGTTTCTACTGTGGCTTTCCACATTATTTCCCAATCTACATTTGGCAGTAAACTTTCGGTCATCCTTCGATCACCTCCACACTAATTTCTTGAGAATGAAGGTATTGAATAGCTTTCTCTATTTCTTCTTTCTCTCCATCCATATGAATATACAAAGTTCCATACGATCCATTTTGCGTCGGAGAAATTTTCCCTTGAATGATATTCACCGAAACAGAAAAAGATCGAATTAGATTTGTGATAACAGGCTGTTCTGCACTTTCACCAACAAATCCTAGCATTACCAAGCTTCCAGTTTTGTATTGCGCTATTAAATGATCAATTGTGTCCTTCGCTTCTTCTGGCTCAATGACTTGTTGAACAAAACGTTTGGTGATTTCTTTCTGGGGCTTTTTAAAAACATCAATAACAGGTCCCGTTTCTACTACACTCCCCTCTTCCATTACAGCAACTCGGTGGCATATCTTCCGAATAACATGCATTTCGTGTGTAATAAGAACAATTGTAAGACCAAGACGCTTATTAATATCCACTAACAAATCTAAGATGGCATCCGTCGTTTGCGGATCCAATGCTGAGGTGGCTTCATCACAAAGAAGAACTTTTGGATCACTCGCAAGTGCTCTTGCGATGCCAACACGCTGTTTTTGACCACCACTCAATTGTGAAGGATATGCATCTTCTCTTCCTTCCAATCCTACTAGCTTGATTAACTCAAGCACTTTCTTTTCTCTTGCTGATTTTTTTACGCCTGCTATTTCTAAAGGAAAAGCGATGTTTTCTTTTACCGTTCTTGACCACAGCAGATTGAAATGTTGAAATATCATACTGATTTCTTGTCTCGCCTTACGAAGCTTGCTTCCTTTAATTTTAGAAACCTCATGTCCTGCAACCGAAACACTTCCTTCAGTAGGAATCTCCAATCCGTTCAGCATTCTGATTAATGTACTTTTTCCTGCACCACTATATCCGATTATTCCAAATATCTCTCCTGAATGAATGGTTAAGTCTACGTGATCGACTGCAGTGACCTTCCCGCTTCTAGAGGTATATATTTTTTTAACTGCGTTAACATTAATCATATTGTTCACCTACTTCTATCTAAAATTCCACTTTATCGATAACTATTTTAAAATAGTTTTTAACAAAGTACATCATATCATTCCACATAATAAAAAAACCTTTCTGCAAGATGAGCAGAAAGGTTTCTATTATTAATAATATCCCTTTCTCTCATCTATCAAAGCTAAACGCTTTGTGTGAATTGGCACCGTTTCAGTATACTGACGGTTGCCGGGTTTCATAGGGCACATCCCTCCACCTCTCTTGATAAGAGTTTCATTATCGATATGAAATTTATAATTCGCTAATATGATAGATGTAATTTACCACTTACTGATATTCGTGTCAACACATTTTTTAATATAATATTTTTTCTGAATTTTCCATTAAATACTGTTAGATTTTCTAACATAATTAATTCGATAAAAAAAGGGGGATATAAGAGAGAAAACGAGAAAGAAAGAATCAAAAAATAACCTGAAATCTCAGTCCCTTTCTGGAAGAAAAGGGGGATTTCAGGAAAAAGGAAAGAACTATTCTTTTAGGATCCCCCTACTTAACCGATTCGTTTTTCAGGCGGTGAATTGCATAAGAAAAGCAGAGATTCTAATAAAAGGATTTTTCTTAAAGATCCATCTAATTGAATCAATCCGTTCTTTTTTGCTTCTCTCAGAAGAATCTCTCCACTTGCAATGGAGTGAATACTTTCTCTTTCCCCCATTAACCATACATCTGGATTCTCCTCTTTCATCCTTCTCCATGAAAAATGATTGTTCCTTACCTCCATTAAATAGGCAACCTTTTGACATGATATTGCTAATGAAAAAGAAGTGTTTCGTAATAATGGTTTTAAAGACTCTTTACGGTTCAACTTATCTACAAAACTTGTCATCCACTCCTGCAAAAGCATCTCCTACTTTCTGCCGAACAATCTTATATTATTACTTATTCTTGCAATAATAGAAAAAACCTGCTTTATAAGAACAATCTTTTTTTAATCCTAGAATTAAAATCCGTATTGGTAAGCTTTGCTTTGGGATAGATAGAGTCTTTTTAGAATGTATGAGTAAAATGTTTGTGGGAGAATAAATATCCTTTTTGTCTAGTTGGGGGACGCGTCCTCCAACTAGACAAAAAGGCCACCAAGCGAG
>NZ_JBQHVO010000060.1:0-32491 GCF_052064465.1 Niallia sp. HCP3S3_B10
GCAGATTTTCTTGCGACTTCCGCATTTTTACTTGCAACTTTCTCAACTTACTTGCGACTTTAGCTGCTTTTCTTGCAGCTTCTGCAACTTTACTTGCCACTTCCGCATTTTTACTTGCGACTCCCTCAACTTACTTGCTACTTCTGCAACTTTTCTTGCAACTTCTACAACTTTTCTTGCAACTTCTGCAACTTACTTGCGACTTCTACAACTTACTTGCTACTTCTGCAACTTTTCTTGCAACTTTCTCAACTTACTTGCGACTTCCACATCTTTACTTGCCACTTCCACATCTTTACTTGCGACTTCCGCATCTTTACTTGCGACTTCCACATCTTTTCTTGCGACTTCCACATCTTTACTTGCCACTTCCACATCTTTACTTGCGACTTCCGCATCTTTACTTGCCACTTCCACATCTTTTCTTGCAACTTCCAAATTTTACTTGCAACTTCCGCATCTTTCCTTGCAACTTCCACATCTTTCCTTGCAACTTCACAACTTACTCGCAAACTCCCACCACTTTTCTCGCCACCGCTACTCTTTCACCATTCTCCTTATTTACCAACCAACTAGCCTCTCTGTTTTCCTTCCCTCCTTACCATTCCTACTAAACCCACTCTCGTTTTTGTCATTTCTGTGAACGAATATGTGAACATTTTTCAAACAATGAGTGAAGTTTACCGCAAACAATCAAAATTTCATTATGATATATCTATCATTCACCTAAAGGGGACGATCGGAAAAAGAAACCTGTTAAAACCTTTCACAACAATGTTTATCGACGTTTTTCATCATCTAATTACATAGGATGATCATCAAGAAAATAACAATTTTATCTGTTATTCAAGCTTCCTATTTAGCATGCAGCTTATTCCTATTCATCTTATGCAATGATTTTTATCGCTTTTGCGCACAATAAGATTCACAATTTTATTCAAAAAACCAAAAAAAGGAGGAGAAATCCTTGGATATGATTTTTCTATCACGTTTGCAATTTGCTTCAACGACCATTTTCCACTTTCTTTTTGTTCCTATTTCAATCGGTTTAGTATTTATTATCGCAATCATGGAATCTTTTTATGTGAAGACAGGAAATGAAGAATACAAGAAAATGGCTAAATTTTGGGGCAAATTATTTTTAATCAACTTTGTTATCGGAATTGTTACAGGAATTCTTCAAGAATTTCAGTTTGGAATGAACTGGTCTAATTACTCTCGTTTTGTTGGTGATGTTTTCGGTGCACCACTTGCAATTGAAGCATTACTTGCATTCTTTATGGAAAGTACCTTTATCGGATTATGGATATTCGGTTGGGATCGCTTATCGAAAAAAGTACATTTGGCATGTATTTGGTTAACTGCATTTGGAACAACTATTTCTGCCTTCTGGATTCTAGTAGCAAATAGTTTTATGCAACGGCCAGTTGGTTTTGAGATTAATAATGGTCGAGCAGAAATGAATGACTTCTTCGCACTTATTACAAACGGCCAGGTTCTTGTCGAATTCCCTCATACCGTATTTGCCGCATTAGCTACAGGGGCATTCTTAGTATGTGGAATTAGTGCGATTAAATTATTAGGAAAAAAAGATGTAGATTTCTTTAAGAAATCCTTTCAAATCGGTATTACAGTCGCCTTAACTTCTACATTCTTAACACTTGTTGCAGGGCATGCTCAAGCACAATTTTTAGTAGAAACACAACCAATGAAAATGGCTGCTAGTGAAGGATTATGGGAGAACAGTGAAGATCCAGCACCTTGGACTGTTTTTGCCAATATCGATGTAGAAAATAAAGAAAATAGTGCCGAACTAAAGATTCCTTATCTATTGAGCATTCTTTCTTATAACACATTAGATGGAAGTGTGAAAGGGATGAATGAGCTTCAAGCAGAGTATGTTCAGGCATATGGGGACGGTAATTATATTCCTCCAGTCAAAACTACTTTCTGGAGCTTTAGAATAATGGTTGCAGCAGGAGTAGCAATGATTCTCCTCGGCATCTATGGCGTATTTTTAGCATGGAAAAAGAAATTAGTGGCTAAGCCAAATAAATGGTTCTACCGTTTGATGGTTGCAGGGATATCTCTTCCTTTTATTGCAAATACTTCCGGATGGATTATGACGGAGATTGGCAGACAGCCGTGGACTGTTTTCGGATTAATGACAACAGAAGATAGTATTTCTCCAAGTGTTTCAGCAGGTCAAGTATTATTCTCTATTATTGCATTCTGTACGATCTATGCTGTATTAGGTGCAATCATGGTTTATCTATATGTAAAAGTTATTAAAAAAGGGCCATACATGATGGAAAAAGAAGATGCAAAAGTTACGAATGACCCGTTTGCGAAGGAGGGTTTCCATGCTTGAGTTAAATGTCCTTTGGTTTATTTTAGTCGCGGTTTTATTTATCGGATTCTTCTTTTTAGAGGGGTTTGATTTTGGTGTCGGAATGTCAACAAAACTATTAGCAAAAAACGATGTAGAAAAACGGATTCTCATTAATTCGATTGGTCCTTATTGGGACGCTAATGAAGTGTGGTTAATTACTGCAGGAGGTGCCATGTTTGCAGCCTTCCCTCATTGGTATGCTACAATGTTCAGCGGATTTTATACACCACTTGTAGTTGTTTTATTAGCACTGATTGTTCGGGCCACAGGGTTCGAATTCCGTGCAAAAGATAGCCATCCAACATGGAAAAAAACCTGGGATGTTTGTATTTTCTTAGGTAGTTTCCTTCCTCCATTATTATTTGGAGTGGTATTTGCTTGTTTCATGCAAGGTTTGCCAATTGATCAAAATATGGAATTAAAAGCAGGCTTCTTTGATGTTGTAAACTACTATACATTAACAGGCGGTCTTACTGTCCTTGTCCTATGCCTTGTACATGGATTAGTATTTACCACATTACGAACTGTTGGTGATTTACAAGAAAGAGCACGTAACTTAGCACAAAAACTTTTACCTTTACTAGGTATCTTATTAACATTGTTTTCTGCCCTAACGTATATCAAAACAGATATTTTCGAAGAACGTGGCTTAATCCTTTCCTTTATCTTCTCTTTAGGGGTTATTGCCTTTGTAGTTGGTGGATTCTTTATTTCTCGAAAAATGGACGGCTGGGCTTTCGGAATGACTGGTGCAGTTATCACTTTATCCTTTGCCTCTATTTTCATCGGCTTATTTCCTAGAGTAATGGTTAGTTCGATAAGTGATGCTTTTAGCTTAACGATTCAAAACGCAGCTTCCGGTAACTACTCTTTAAAAGTAATGACGATTGTGGCTTTAACTCTTCTGCCTTTTGTTTTAGGCTATCAGATTTGGAGCTATATTGTATTCCGGAAACGTATTACTGAAAAGTCCCATTTAGAATACTAATGGATAAAAATCTATTAAAACTTAATGGAATCAAGCCGATTCTTGTTCTTATTGGAATATTAACAATTGTAGAAGGAGCTGCTATTATTCTGCAGGCCAAATGGCTTGCAGAAATAATAGCCTCTTTATATAACGGAAACACCTTTCAAGAGCAGTATGTAAAAATCATATTGTTCTTATTAGCTTTTTTAGGCAGACACTTCTTGCACACGGTTCAACAAAATATCGCGACATCGTTTGCTAAAAAAACAAGCAAGGAGCTACGTTTTCATTTAATGCAAAAACTATTCGAGCTTGGGCCAAAATACACAAAAAAACAAGGCAGCGGGAACATTGCGACCCTTGTCCTTGAAGGCGTAACTCAATATAGAACCTACTTGGAACTTTTCTTACCAAGAATGCTTGCTACAGGGGTTATTCCTGGCATGATTATTCTATTTGTATATTGGAATGACTGGCTCTCAGGTGTAATCCTAACAGTTACAATGCCGATTTTAATCGTTTTTTTAATACTTGTTGGCATGGCAGCTAGCAGTCAAATGGATCGCCAACTAGCAACATACAAAGTCCTATCCAATCATTTCTTAGACTCATTAAGAGGGTTAGAAACACTTAAATTTTTAGGAAGAAGCAGACAGCACAGTGAAAAAATCGAAAAGGTTAGTGAACAATATCGGGGAGCAACGATGAAAACATTGCGATTAGCGTTTTTATCCTCTTTTTCCTTAGACTTCTTTACGTCCCTTTCTGTTGCAGTTGTTGCTGTTAATTTAGGTTTGCGCTTAATAAATGGTGAATTAGTGTTATTGCCCGCCTTAATGATTCTTATTTTGGCACCAGAATTCTTTCTACCCGTGCGGATGGTTGGAGCAGATTTTCATGCAACATTAGACGGAAAGGAAGCTGGGGAAGCAATTCAACAAATCATTCAAATTCCAACACCTGAACAAGGAACTGGTCCATCCATTTCTCTAGGTGACAAACCATCCCTTGCCTTTCATAACGTTGCATTTCGACACCGTCCAGAGGAAGCAGTAACTTTAAAAAATCTCTCATTTATGATTGATGGATATAAAAAAATTGGCATTGTCGGTGAAAGTGGTGCTGGTAAGTCTACTCTTATTGATCTGCTAAGCGGATTTTCAAACCATTGTAATGGGACCATTTCTTTAAATGGCGATGTTATTCCTAGTCTAATGGCAGATGAATGGAGACAGCTTACTACGTATATCCCACAATCTCCTTATATCTTTAGCATGACATTACGGGAGAATATTGCTTTTTACCATCCAGAAGCTACAGATGAAGAAATTATCCAAGCATTAAAAGCAACTGGTTTATATGATATTTTCACAACCTTCCCTAATGGTCTAGATGAAGTGCTAGGCGATGGGGGAAGGAATTTAAGTGGTGGACAGGAACAAAGAATTGCTTTAGCTAGAGCGTTTTTAACGAATCGAAAAATCATGCTGTTAGATGAACCTACTTCCCATTTAGATATCGAAACTGAATTTGAATTAAAGGAAACGATGCTGCCACTATTTAACGATAAGCTTGTTTTCCTTGCGACACATCGACTTCACTGGATGAAAGACATGGATTATATCTTTGTTATGAATCAAGGCGAAATTGTAGAAACAGGCACACATGAAGAATTAATGGTAGCCAAAGGTTACTATTATAAGCTATTACAGCAGTAAGGAGGAGCTCAGTTGAATGAAAACAAATGGATTTTCCCATTTCTAAAAGCAAATAAAAGCCGTATTACCTTCATACTTTTTTTGAGTATCCTTGCTTTACTTACAGCTGCGATGCTTACCTTTACGTCTGGCTATCTTATTTCTAAATCAGCCATTCCTGTTGAAAATATTTTGATGGTATATGTGCCGATTGTTGGTGTAAGAACCTTTGGTATTAGCCGAGCTGTGTTTAGCTATTTGGAAAAGTTAGCTGGTCATCATACCGTCCTACGTATTTTATCGAAAATGCGCTTAAAGCTCTACCAAATTTTAGAACCACAGGCTTTATTTTTAAAGAACAGATTTAAAGTAGGCGATATGTTAGGTATTCTTTCTGAAGATATTGAGAAGCTACAAAATATTTATTTGCGGACTATTTTCCCGACTTTTGCAACAATCGTAATGTATATCATTGTTGTCTGTGCGATTGGCATTTTAGATGTTCCTTTCGCTTTCCTTATGGCACTATATTTAGGATTGTTATTATTCTTTTTCCCTGTTCTTTCTTTAGTACTTATGCGCCAAAAACAAAGAGCATTTAAACAAAGAAGAAATGGACTCTATCAAAAACTAACAGATAGTATTTTAGGAATAAGTGATTGGGTGATTAGTGGTCGTTCCAAAAGCTTTATAAAAGAGTACGAAAAAGAGGAAGCGATTGTTGCAAAGATCAATCATCAGCTTGTTCAATTTACTCTTTGGCGCAACTTAGTTTCACAGGCAGTTGCTGCCCTTATTATCCTTTCTCTCGTATTCTGGTCTAGTCAACAATATGTAGAAGGAAATATACCTGTTACCTTAATTGCTGCTATCATTCTTGTTGCCTTACCAATTCTCGATGCTTTTTTAGTCGTATCTGACGCGTTTGAAAAGCTGCCTGCTTATCAAGATTCTCTAGCCAGACTTAGAAAGCTAGAAGTACCTATACAAAAAAAGGCACCTAATCGTGTAGCAATCGAAACGGATCAGGTGGATATTCAGGTAAATCAAGTTTCTTGCCGCTATGATCAAGAGCAAGCATTTTCTCTATCAAATGTAAGCTTGGACATTCCACAAGGAAAAAAAATAGCCGTAATTGGACGAAGTGGTGCTGGTAAGTCGACCTTATTAAAATTAATACAAGGAGTTATCGAGCCAACAGCAGGTAGTGTAACATTTAACGGAGAATCAGCTGCTTCCTTTCAGGCAGATACTTCTTCCATTATTTCTGTACTAAATCAAACACCTCACCTGTTTGCTACGACGCTCCGAAATAATATTTTACTAGGTGTAGAAGAAGCGACAGAGGAAGAACTGGCAAACGCCATTAAATTGGCACAATTAGAGGATTTGGTTTCCTCTTTATCGAACGGCTTGGATACTTTTATGGAGGAAACTGGGCAACGCTTTTCTGGCGGAGAGAGACAAAGAGTAGCATTAGCAAGAATTTTGCTACAAAAAACTCCTATTGTCCTTATGGATGAACCAAATGCGAGTCTTGATCCAAAGACAGAAAAAGCATTACTTAATACAATCTTTTCCTCATTAAATGGAAAAACGTTGATTTGGATTACCCACCATTTAGTAGGTGTGGAAGAAATGGATGAAATCATTTTTATGGATCATGGCGAAATTGTTCTAAGAGGAAGCCACAAAGAACTTCTTGAAACAAGTAGTCGCTATCAAAACCTGTATGCCTTAGACCATCCAGATTTTCATCTATCATAATGGGAGGCGATTTTCTATCGAAGATCGCCTCCCGTTATGAAAAGAAATGGATGAAAACTACTCCGAATAAACGATCAATTCCCTATTTCTTTTAGACCCCAAAGATGTAAGAACAAAATATACTTTTCTGTATATTCAAACTTCTATATTTTTTATATAATAGGAACAAAATCTATTACGACAAAAGAGGAAATATAAATGAAACGAAAGTCTATTGGGATATTCCTTGTTCTAACTGCCGCTATTTCATGGGGAGTTTCTGGCTCTGTAGCACAATTTTTATTCACTCACAAGCAATTTAGCACTGGCTGGCTTGTGTGTATTCGCCTTCTTACTAGCGGTGCTTTACTACTGCTTTATTTAGGCTTAACAAGTAAAACAGACATATGGGGTATTTGGAAAAGAAGAGCTAGCGTGGTAAATATACTTATTTTCGGACTGCTGGGAATGGCTGGAGTTCAGTTTACTTATTTTGCTGCGATAGAAAGCAGCAATGCAGCAACAGCCACGTTATTGCAGTACTTAGCACCTGTCCTTATTATTCTTTATACTGCTCTTATCAGAAAAACTATCCCTCCCTTTCAGCATATAGTTGGAATCATTACTGCTTTATTAGGGACCTATTTACTAGTATCTGCTGGGATTTTTTCGACCATTTCCATTAAACCTGAAGCTTTAGCCTGGGGATTAAGCTCTGCCTTCTTTCTTGCCCTGTACACCTTACAGCCTGCTCAGTTGTTGAAGGAATTCGGCTCTACAGTGGTTGTCGCATGGGGAATGATCCTTGGTGGTTTTGGAATGTCGTTTTTCTATCCGCCTTGGAAGACCGGAGATGGGATATTTACCTTATCTTCTATCCTAGCAATTGTATTTGTCATATTATTTGGTACTTTGATCGCCTTCTTCTGTTATTTAGAAAGCTTAAAGCATTTGGAGGCAGCGGAGACTAGTTTGCTATCATGTGCAGAGCCATTATCCGCAGCATTCCTTGCCGTTATATGGTTAAAGGTTCCATTTAATATATATGAATGGATAGGCGCTTTTTTTATTTTAACCACCATTTTATTGCTTTCTCTTAAACGTAGAAGCACAGAAAGAGAATTAGCAGAGAAGCCGATTTAGTAAAGTTATAGGCTCAAGCACAGAGATTAGTTAAGTGCATGAGCCGAACCATTTCCTCAATGAATAACCTCTTCCACCTTTGCATCTGTAACCTGGATTAACAGCTCAACAGCTATTTCGATTTGAACACCAATCTTTCCGCCACTAACAATGATCGCAGATTGCTTGTCCGCACTTTTATCTAAGATGGTTTCATACTTTTTCTTCATACCAATTGGTGAACAGCCTCCCCGAATATAGCCAGTTAACTTTTGAATATCCTTCACTGCAATCATTTCGATTTTTTTAGCCTTTACTACTTTAGCTGCTTTTTTTAAATCAAGCTCTGCTGCAACAGGGATAACAAATACATAAACTCCCGAGCCACCATCTTTCACCACAAGTGTTTTGTACACCATTTCTATTTCTTTGTCAATCTTGCCCGCAACGGAAACGCCGTCAATTTTCCCATCCTTATTGTCATATGTATGAATACTGTATGGAATCTTTTCGGCGTCCAATATTCGCATTGCATTTGTTTTAGTAATAGCCATGTATTCTCTTCCTTTCCCCACTAAGTGTAAATTCTTCCCTTATTAAACCTTATCATAATAAAGTGAAAAGGAGTGTTAAATAATCTCGAACCAATGCAGCTTATTCCTCATATAGTATGGAAAAGTAGAAATTGACTTGTTGGGAGGAAAAAGATGAAACCGACCTATCAAGATGCCCTAGCTTATTTTGGGGTAAGTGGTGCACATCCAGGTGGATTAACGTTAACAAAGTTCTTATTAGAGCAGGAAAAAATCACCGAAGAAACAACACTCCTAGATGGCGGCTGTGGTACTGGCCAGACAGCTGCCTATATAAAAAAGAATTACCCTTGTTCTGTAACAGGTATTGACTACCATCCCACTATGGTAAAAAGAGCAAATAAACGTTTTGAAAAAGAGCATATTTCCATCCAATTAGTTCAAGGCAGCTTAGAAAAAATGCCCTTTCCTTCCGATAGTTTCGACATTATATTAGTAGAATCCGTGCTTATTTTTACTAATTGCAAAAACTCTCTTGCCGAAATCAAAAGAGTGCTAAAACCTGGTGGTGTCCTTCTTTTGGTAGAAATGACAGCTGAAAGAGCTCTTTATGCAATGGAACACCAGAATATGTGTGAAGTATATGGGATTGAGAAAGTTTATACAGAAAAGGAATGGATCAATTTGATGAAGGAAGCAGGATTCCCAAAAGTAGAAGTAACGCTTGGCCACTCTGTTTTTTCTCATATGATGACAGGAATGGAACCAGAGGACGAAGCAATCGATACATCTGTGCCTGTTAATATGCAGTTAGAAGGAAAGCTGATGGATCACTCCTATATTCTTTATACGTATGGAAATATAATCGGCTACCGTGTATATCGAGCTAGCCTTTAAGAAGGAAGAGGTTCTCCTATTTAAGAGACCTCTTTTTATTTTCCACCCTCTTGTAATAAAGCTTTATGAATCCAAATAGCTGCTTGTGAACCCTCTCCCATTGCGATTGTAACCTGTTCAGAATGGGCAACTACATCTCCTGCCGCCCAAACCCCATCTATATTCGTCATTTTCGTGCGCGGATTTACGATAATGTGATTATTTGCCATTATTTCAACTCCTAAAGGAACTGCAAGGTCTGATTTTACTTTATTCCCACCAAATGCAATAAAACTAGATTGTGCTTCTATTTTCTTTCCATCCTCTAATTCATAGCTCTTTATTTGGGAATCATCTGCTATCACTTGTTTTATTTTTGCTGTAAAAATAGGAATATTATTTGCGGCCAATTGCTTTTCCAATTTTTCCTCTACCGCTTCTCCCCCATGGTTAATGTATAGAATATCCTTTGTCCAATACATTAAAGTCATTGCCATATTTGCGCCAACATTTCCGTTACCGATTACGATTGTTTTCTTATCCTTTACTTCATAGCCATCACAATCTGGGCATAAATAGACACTTACTCCTAGACAAGGATACAATTCAGGAAAGGGAGGTATATTATCCATTACTCCTGTTGCAATCAAGATTTTTCGAGAACGAATAATATCTGTTTCTGTTTGAGCAGTAAAATAATTCCCTTCTTTTTTTATAGCCATAACAGTACTTTTAATAAACTTTACTCCTAAATTCTCTGCATGTTTTTTTCCTAAGCTTCGCAATTCATCACCACTTATGCCATCTGGATAACCCAATATATTATGATAGCTTTTACATAAAGTAGAGCGACCATCTTCTGCATCGATAATAAGCACTTCATGGTTATATCTTCCTAATTGAATTGCCGCCTGTAATCCAGCAATGCCACCGCCAATAATAATGCAATCAAAAGTTCTGGTCATCTTCATGTCCCTTCTTTCCATTCAATGATTTCTTTAGTTTTTACGGGGAATTGATTCTTATTCTTCCTTCCCTAATCGATAAGGGCGAATTTACATATACAAAGGAAAAAATGGCTATATAAGCGGTTGCCCGAATATATAGCCATTTTTTCTTTTAGTAAATTACTTCTTCTTTGAAGAATTGTGGTAGGTGCTCTTTATGTGCCTCTAGCATTTCATCTAAAATTTGTTTTGCTACTTTATCAGATGGAAGCAATGGGTTGATTGTCATTGCTAGCAATGCTGTGTGATAATTTCCGGTCACTGCCGCTTCTGCCGACACCCTTTCGAAGGATTTAATTTGTTGAACCAGTCCGCGTACTGCTACAGGTAAATCGCCAATAGCAATTGGCTTTGGTCCATCTCTCGTAATAATACTGCTAATTTCTACTGCTGATTCATCTGGAATACTAGCAATTGCCCCATTATTTATTGTATTCACTGGTTGAATGTCTCTTCTATCGTTATACATCGAATCAATAAGGCTGCAAGCAGCATCACTATAGTATGCTCCTCCTCTTTTTTCTAGCTGCGGTGGTTTTATCGCTAAATTTTCATCTTTATAAAGCTCAAATAGTTCTTTTTCTAATTGCTGAACTACTTCAGCACGAGTACCTTGTTCTGCCGCCTCTTGTAACTCATTTTGAAGCATTTCTGCTTGTTTATAATAATAACGATGATATCCGCAAGGAATAACCCCTAACGCTTTAATAAAATCTGGTTCCCAATCGATGGCTGCAATATTTTTCATCGTATCACTCTTATGCTTCGTCATTTCCTCTAAAAATACTTGCGTAATATTCTTGCCGTCTAAGTATACATTTAGCCCAAATACCATGTGATTTAACCCCGCGAAATCTACATGTACCCGGCTAGATTCTACTTCTAAAAGCTTTGCAACACCCATTTGAATAGAAATCGGCACATTACATAGCCCAATGATTCTCTTCCAGTTGCTATGGCGAAGAACTGCTTCTGTCACCATTCCTGCTGGGTTTGTAAAGTTAATGAGCCAAGCATTTGGACAAAGCTCTTCCATATCCTTTACAATATCCAAAATAACCGGAATTGTTCGTAAACCTTTAAACAATCCTCCTGGACCATTTGTTTCTTGGCCGATTACATTATATTTTAATGGAATTCTTTCGTCTTTTGCACGAGCAGCAAGCAAACCAACACGAAATTGTGTTGTAACAAAATCAGCATCCTTAAGCGCTTCTCTTCGATCTAATGTTAGATGAATATCAATCGGTACTCCAGCCTTTTGCACCATTCTTTTTGCCAAATTCCCTACAATATTTAGCTTTTCTTCCCCTTCAGGAATATCTACTAACCATAGTTCACGAACAGGTAACGAATCATATCTTTTAATAAAACCTTCTACCAATTCAGGTGTGTAGCTCGAACCTCCGCCGATGGTAACAATTTTAACTCCTTTTCTCACAACCGATCGCCTTCTTCCCTTTATTTTTGCAATCCCTTACAAATTTAACAGCCCGCAAGTGTTTTTTCGTATACAACGTTACCTTCTAACCCATTTTAAGTAAATAGAATCAGGATCTTTAGGACTTTTTCACACAGAATGGAACGTGTTCCAAAATAGGAACACTGTGTTTCAATAAAGATTAGAAGGAATATTTTATACAAAAAAGGAGCTGAATAAAGGTCATTTACACCTTATTTAGCCCCTTCTTCCGAGCATGCGCCCTAAATATTAATTGATTGATAACTTCTGAAAACATTAGTCCCATTGCAATGGAACCAGATATTAAACATACCTTCGCTGCAAGACTAACAGCTACATAATAGTCATTCTCTACAAAATGACGCATCGCATTATAGGCTGCTCCTCCGGGTACTAATGGAATAATCCCAGCAACACTAAAAATAATCACTGGAGATTTGTAAACTCTAGCAAACAGTTGACTTATAACCGCTACAAGAAAGGAACCCGATAACGCTGCTAGCACCTCATTATGATAAAAAAATACAATTGCCCAATAGGCCATCCATCCAAGCATCCCTATAAACCCACATTGGACTAATAGCTTTCGAGGAATATGAAAGATAATTCCAAAGCCAAATGTCGCAACAAAGCTAGTGATTGCCTGTGCAAAAAATTCACTCATTTCTATTTCCTCTCCTTAAAAAACCAAAAATGCAACAGCAATTCCTGAACCAATAGCTGTAGCGGTTAAAATCGCCTCCGCTCCTTTTGAGATACCAGATACTAAATGTCCAGCCATCAAATCCCTTACTGCATTTGTTATGAGCAAGCCTGGAACAAGAGGCATCACAGACCCAATAATAATCTTATCCACTTCCGAGCCAAATCCAGTCGAAACAGCAAGAAAAGCAACCACTCCAATCACGAAAGCGGCAGAGACTTCAGCAAAGAACTTTATTTGCAAGACTTTGTGAAAATACAAGGAACACAAGAACCCTAGCCCACCTGCTATAAATGCTGGAATAAAATCTCGCCAAACACCATCGAACATGATTAAAAAACAGCCACTTGCAATAGCTGCGGCCATTACTTGAAACAAATCAGAATACGTACATTTTTCATCTTCTACATCTTTCAATAAATGATATGCTTCATTCATGCCTACCGTCCCCGTACTTATTCTACGAGATATATCATTTACTCGAACAACCTTTTCTAAATTAGTAGTTCGCTCAATAATGCGATTTAATTTTGTCTTTGTTGGTTCTTCTCCTTCTAACGATAAGATAATGCCTGTTGGCGTAACAAAGCAATCGGAGTCTTTCACCCCATAAGCAGTGGCAATTCTTGTCATCGTATCTTCCACCCGATGTGTTTCTGCACCATTCTGTAACATGATACTCCCTGCTAATATGCAAATCTCCATAATGTCGTATGTTTTTTCCACCGAAATATATGTCATACTATCTCTCCATTGAAGAAAAGCATTGGCACCACTTTAACAGACAATCGCTGTAAAAATAAAAGATAGCAAACTGGCCATAAAATACAAATAGGAACAGCTATTGTCTACATCTATGTATGAAAGATCAATTACGTTTACATGTCATTTGGTGCAAAGCAATTCTCATAAAATTTACATCCAAGTCATTCTATCGGGATGTTTTTGTAAAAATAAATGTTGTTCAATGGGCCTACATATACTGCCCTTTTAGTTGGCCTATGCATTTAGCATGCTCCGCAATACTTCATAATATTTTCTATCGAAACGACACTTATCTTTTAGAATAATCGTGTACGCTAAAATATACTTTTGGATCTTTATCAACAAATTACAGTTTATATGAAATATGGTTATTTTATCAATATTTGAGCAGAATTAAAATGATGGAATTTTTACAGAGAAGAAAAGGAAGGTGAAAAAATTTTTTTCCAAAATAAAAAGTCCATTATCGTATTAAAATGGACTTAACAAAAGGACATATATTCGTTTTCACTAATCGTTCTGAATCCCAAATCTCGCATTAATTTGACCACGAAGCATTTGTTTTTTTATTTTGCGCTCTTCTTCTTCTTTGTTCTTTTTCATAATTTCTTGTCTGATTTCGTGTGTACGAACGCCTTCTTCTCGTTTATTAGCAATCTCTATGAGTCTTTCTACATCGGAGAATGAATATTTTCGATTTCCTCTTTCTGGCCTCTCTGGAAAAATTAATTTTCTTTGTTCATAATATCGAATCTGCCTTTCTGTTAAACCAGTTAGTTCACTTACGACACCAATCGTTATTACCTTTCTTTTCTTATAGGATGGCTCATGATCCATTACATCTCACCTCATGAAGTTAAATATTAATCTCTCTTATTTTAATTATAATACTTTTCAGATAAAACAGAACACTATTTGTTATATTTCCTAACACAAAAATCAAAAAATAGGTAAGATTTCCTTACATTTTTAATGATTTTTTATTTATTTTCCGTTAAAATGCTAAATGTATAAACTATTACTTGAAGTTCTTTGCAAGGAATAGGTATTAGGTATTATTTTTATGAACGGAGAGGAGCCTTCTTACATGATAACCAAAGAAGCAGTTGATTTAGCTAAAAAGATTGTGGAGCTGGATCTTATGAGAGACGAGATTTGGGAACACTTAGCAGAGGTTGCTGGTGAACACGCCCACGAACTTCTTCGAATGGTTCAAAATAGCTAAATAAACTGTATAACCTTCACAATTCATGTTCTTTATATATGGGGATCTCCAAACCAAACAAGGTTTATGAGACCCCCATCTTTTATTTTAGCGTTTTATTTAGACTCGAATCTGCTCCGCATTAAATTTTTCCGCTTCACTTCCATAAACTTCTCCAACCAAGTGATATTTCTTCCTATCTGCTGTTAATAAATCTAACATCATTTTATAAGAATACTTCCATTACTGCAAGTGAACGTTTGAATTTTTTTAATACTCTAACAAAAAAAGGCCATCTATCCTAATTCCCGTAAATGCAGGATTGGAATAGATGACCATTATTAATTAAATACTAACATCTTTCTTTTGGAAAAACCAAAAGGTGATTATCATAAATAGAGCATAATAGATAAATAGGATACCTAAAGAGGCTGGCATCGTTATTGTCTCGATTATTTTGTCCTGGAATAGGAAAATGGTTTGATCCAAATGTGGGAATGGCAATACTTTTAACCAAGCGTATTCTGTCGCTAACATTTGAATAATCTGACCAATTGTTGAGGAAACAAACAACACAAACACCCCGACCCCAACAGCTATCGCCTGATTCTTAAATAATGTGGATAGCATAAAGGACAAGCTTAATACAAGCATTAATCCAGGCAAGTAATAAAGAATCATTTTCAAAAATAGCGTTCCACCATTTGCGATGATTTCACCACTCTGCCCCATAACACGCACATTATCCCCAAAGCTTCCTATGCCAAAGAATGCTATGCTTATCAAGTACCCGACAATCATTAAAAAGACAATTAAACTGGCGGTATAAATTAATACAGCAATATATTTGGACAAGAGAATTCTCCAGCGTTTATGTGGTCTAATAAGTAATTGCTTAATTGTTCCATCAGAGAATTCAGAGGATACACTTCCAGCGCAAATAATTACCACAAATAAGGTAATTAAAGATTTCATTCCAATAACCATTCCGTTCATATTTGACCAAGCGGTTGTATAGGGACTAACATCATTCTCTAAATTAGTTTTATAATCTTGAATGTTCATTTCAATTGATTCTTTTGTATCTTCCCAATCAAAAATTCCTTCACTGTTCATTAATTCTTCTTCCGTCTTCGCTGTAGGCAATTTCTTTTCAAGCTTTGTTATTTCTGACTGGACTGCTGCACGCCAGTCATCCCCTTTATATTGCGGAGTCATTTTCATCTCTAGAACACTTCCACCAATAAGGGCAATTATTAGTATAATAGGGAATATCCAACTGTTTTTCTTTTCCCAAATCTTGATTAATTCATTTTGTACTAACCCAATCATTTTATTTCCTCCTCTCGCTTCTGATTGGTAATTTCTAAGAAACGGTCTTCCAACGTTGCTTTTACTACATAAATTCCGTATACAGCAATTTGATTTTCAACAAACAGCTTATTTACTAGCGGAATCACTTCTTTAGCCACCTTCACGACCAACGCACTATCTTTTCGAGACATAACATCTACTTTCATTCCACTACTTGCAAGCAAATCAACAGCTTTTTCTAGTTCCTCTATTTCAAACGTTACTTCTCTTACACTTACTTCTTCCTCCGAAACTGTTTCGTCCATATTTGAAATATGAATTAACTTTCCTTTTTCAATAATTGCAAACCGATGACACATTAACTGCATTTCCGATAAAAGGTGGGAAGACACTAAAACAGAAATTCCTTCCCTTGCTAATAAATGCAAATAATCTCGAAACTCCCGAATCCCTTGTGGGTCTAACCCATTTGTTGGTTCATCTAAAATCAGAAGAGCTGGTTTATGTAATAATGCCTGTGCTACTCCAAGACGCTGTCTCATGCCCAGCGAATAGGTTTTTACTTTTTGATGGATGGCATTTTCTAATCCTACTAATTTAATAACTTCATTGAAGCGATCTTCGGTTATTGATTCCTTCGCCATCCTGGCATAATGCTTTAGATTCTTATATCCACTCATATATTTATAGAACTCTGGGTTCTCTACAATTGCCCCTAAGCTGCTCATTGCTTCTGAAAAGTTATTATCAAGATTATAATTATCAATAACAACACTACCATTTGTTCTATTAATCAGACTAACAATCATTCGGATAATGGTTGTCTTCCCTGCTCCATTAGGTCCTAACAGCCCAAATATTTCTCCTTTTTCAACAGAAAAACTCACATCATCAACAATATTCCTACCTTTGATTCTTTTTGTAAGATTTTTGACTTCCAATGCATTTAAGCTCATCTTTTTCTCCCTTCTATATCATCACTATAAACCTCTTTCGCTCCCCATAAGATGTATTACTACACATTTCTTTTACTAATACGATTTTTACTAGAAAAAGTTTCAATTAATTGAACTTTTTTGGAAAATATTTACCCGCAAAAAGTATTGCCTTTCTCCCACTCTCATTGTAATTTTCCTGAAACCATCTAAAAAAACCGCTCTCCCTTGTTTTTTAAAGGAGAACGGTTGTGGATAAGCTTCCATTTATTTTGTTCAGACAGTTGCTGTTGATAAATTATTAATAACTTCTTGGACAGGTGTATAGTCATAGCCAAGATCTGTTGCTACAGGAGCATAGGTGATTTTTCCGGCAAATGTATTTACACCTTGTTTAATAGCATAATTACCCTCAATTGCTGCTACTGCTCCCAGATTTGCAATTTGAAGTGCGTATGGCATTGTTACGTTCGTCAAAGCAATTGTAGATGTTCTTGGAACCGCACCAGGCATATTAGCAACAGCATAATGCACAACTCCATGCTTCACATAGGTAGGATTATCATGTGTTGTAATATGATCTACTGTTTCGAAAATTCCTCCTTGGTCAATTGCCACATCCACAATAACAGAACCTGGCATCATTTTCTTGACCATTTCTTCCGTTACTAGTTTCGGTGCTTTTGCACCTGGAATTAATACAGCACCAATTACTAAGTCTGCATTCACAACTGCGTCTTCAATATTCGCAGGGTTAGAAATTACAGTGCTTAAGCTTGCACCAAATTGATTATCTAATTCTCTTAATCTTTCAGGATTTAAGTCTAATAACGTTACATTTGCTCCTAATCCAATCGCTATCTTTGCAGCGTTCATCCCAACAATACCGCCACCAATGATTGTTACATTTCCCTTTTTCACACCAGGAACGCCCGCTAATAAGATTCCTTTTCCTCCATGCGGCTTTTCTAAGAACTGAGCACCAATTTGGACAGCCATTCTTCCAGCAACCTCACTCATCGGTGTTAATAATGGTAATTTACCATTTGCTTCTATCGTTTCATAAGCTATTCCAATTACACCGTTATCCGTTAAAGCTTTAGCTAATTCCGGTTCTGCTGCTAAATGTAAGTACGTAAACAAAATAAGTCCTTTACGGAAATACTGGTACTCGGATGCTAATGGTTCCTTTACTTTTATAATCATTTCTGCTGTATTCCATACTTGAGCTGCTGAATCGATTATTTTCGCACCTGCTGCAGCATATTCTTCATTTGTAAAGCCACTTCCGAATCCTGCATTTTGTTCTACTAAAATTTCGTGGCCACCATTTTTTAAATAAGACACACCGGAAGGAGTAATTGCGACCCTATTTTCATTGTTTTTAATTTCCTTTGGGATACCAATAATCATCAGAATTCCTCCTTGTTATAAAATCTAACATATTTTGTTAGATATCTTATTAATATAATAGGACGAATTCTGAAAATTATCTTTGTTAAAATTAATGAATCAAAAACTACTCCTTTGTGAAAAAACACAAAGAGAAAAGAGGACTGGTTGTCGTGCCCAATCGCTATTCTTTCTGCCAATGCATTAATTTTAAATCTAAATAGATCATAAACTTTTGATTAGGCATTGATAAATCAACTTCCATAATTTCTACCATCCGCTTTAAACGATATGCAAGCGTATTGGGATGAATATGCAGACGAGCGGCAGTCTTTTGTATATTTTCACTTTCATCTAAATATGCTTCTAGTGTTGCTAATAATTCTGTATTATGCGCTTTATCATATTCTTTTAGATTTCGAATAGCGATATTTTCCGATCCATCCTGCCTTCTCTTTTCTAAAAGGATATCTAAAAACTGATAGATACCTAGTTCTTGATAATGGTAAAACTCACCTGCCTCCTGAGGAAATTTCTCTCGCACCTCTAAAACAGTTCTCGCCTCTCTGAAACTTTTTGGTACATCTCGATACTGTTTGTAAACTCCCCCAAAGGTACCCTTCACTTCTTTAATAGAAAATCTGTCTTCTAAGTTTTGCTGAAAACTACAGATGAATTTTGTAAAACAAGCAATTGAATTCCCGTTATCCTCAAGAGGTGTTGCCAAAATAACTAATTCATTATCTTCAATAGTTGAGAAGGAAATTTTCACATCCTGGGATACTTTCAGTAGATAAAGTATATGCTTTTCTATTTCCTTTGTAATCATTTTAGAAAACGGGAAAATCATCACCGTAAAACAAGCTAAGGAAGGCACCCCCATTTCCTTTAATTTTTCGTTAACGTCCGTCTCTTTCACATATCCCGTTAACATCCTCCAAAAGAATTCTTGATTATCCTGTAAAGTAGGGGTTTTGCTTGTTGTAAAACGGGACAAAAGATGCCGTGCTACCGATGCCGCGTTCTCTAAAAACCCCATCTTTTCCTCCGTTAAGGGGGTTCCCATTTCGATGGCCCAAATATATCCGATTACCTCATCCCCTCTCCAAATGGAAACAGCAACCCGGTTTCCAAGACCAATATCCTCTTTCCCCTTAATCCGAATTGGCTTTTTACTTTGAAGAAGCTGTGGAATCACTCCATCCTTCCAAAAGCGATTGATTACTTTCTCTGGAACTCTGCGACTAATAATGGTAGAAATTCTGACCATATCCGTTTCTTCGTCATGACTGCTGTATACTAACACACGATGATGGGGATCCTCCAACGTGATAGGACATCCTAATAGCTCACTAACATGATCTACAAAGCTTTCGAGGGAATCATACATATCCCTTCTAAACGGATTTCGCGGCTCACTTGTCATTCATCTACCCCTTTCCAAATAAACAATCTGAAATCGTTCATAACGTTATCTATATTTTATCTTGTTTGGAGGGCATTCAACAATAAGAATCTTTAGAAAAATACATAAACTAATTTTACCTTCGCTCCCTCTGCCACTTTTATAAAAGCTAACAAAGTTGTGTAGTCGAAGGATCGGTTATTTTCCATTAATGATCTTCTATTAGCTCCTTTAAAAGATTGGCTTGTTGTCATTAAATAGGGCGTTCTTATCAAATTACAAACCAAAAAAGACCTTTCAAAAGAGTGCTCCTCCTTCAAAAGGTCCTTGTTATTGCTATATTTTCTGTTTTATAGACTTTGCATCCATTAAAATCCTTGTTTCCTTGAGCCTTTGCATATTGTAAGAAGATTCCTTCATTAATGTTTCATCCAAATAAGCAGGATGGGTCATTATTTCGATGCTTTTTCCACCTTCTACTTGCTCATGTAAATTTTCAAAATAGCTATCCGTAACTCCATCACCATAAAAATCATCTAAAAAGACATCTGTTAATGTTTGAATATCCGTAAAATGAGTGCCTGCATTTCTTACAGGTAACCCGTATTTTTCTGAAAGCTTTTTTATTACTGGATAAAATTCTTTTATTCCATGCACATGATGATGACTATCTAAATGTGATGGAGTAAGATCGGCATCAAAGCATTTTTCAATTTGCGCTGTCCATTCTCTTTCTAGATCATCCAAGCTTATTGAAACCGGATTTTTGTAAACAAAGATTTGCTTTTTAAAATTCCCCGCTTCATCTATAAGGCTTGGAACATCCTCTAAAAGCGGCCTTCCCCATGTTAACACAAGATGGACACCTACCTTTAAAGATGGTGTATCTTTAGCTAAGGAAATGGCATGCTTTGTTGCCTTTGCATTCATCATCATCGTTGCAGACGTAACAAGTCCCTTGAGATGGGCATCAATGATTCCATAGTTAACTCCTCGACTAAGACCGAAATCATCTGCATTAATAATCACTTTTGTCATGGATTCGTCTCCTTTTAAAGCCTATGGAGCCATCAATTTATATACACAGCTCAGCTTTTTTTATACAAACACTTTTTTCCGGAAAAACTGTGGTAAATACGCTCTATGTGCTTCTAGCATTTCATCAAGAATTAGCTTAGCAACTCGGTCACTTGGCACGAGTGGATTAATGGTCATGGCAAGCAGCGCTTTCTCATAATCGCCAGAAATAGCTGCTTCAATAGCTACTCTTTCAAAGGATTTGATTTGCATAACTAATCCTTGAACCGCTATTGGAAGCTCTCCAACCGTGATCGGCTTCGGTCCGTCTTTCGTAATAATACAACTGACTTCCACTGCTGATTCATATGGAATTCCCGTAATTGCACCATGGTTCACTGTATTGACTGCTTGGATATCACATTTATCCATATACATAGAACGAATTAGACGAACAGCAGCATCGCTATAGTATGCGCCTCCACGTTTTTCTAACTGGGGAGGTTTTATAGCAAGTTCTGGGTCTTTATATAATTCAAATAATCCCGCTTCTAATTTTTGCACCACTTCCGCACGAGTTTCCCCTTTTTCCGCATCCTTTAACTCCTGTGCAAGTACATCTCCTGTTTTGTAATAATAATTGTGATATGGACAAGGGAATAAATTTAATCCTCTTAAAAATGAAGGCTCCCAGCCCATCGCATGAATATTTTTCATCGTAATTGCTTTGTCAGGGTCTGTTATTAATTCGATTATCTCACTCTTCACACTTTTGCCGTCAACAAACACATCAATTCCGTAAACCATATGATTCAGACCTGCGAAATCTATTCTTACTCTTGCAGGATCGACATTCAATAAATCCGCAACCCCTCGTTCCATTCCAATCGGTACATTGCATAAACCAACAACTTTTGAAATCCCACTGTAGCGCAAAACTGCTTCTGTTACCATTCCAGCAGGGTTTGTAAAGTTAATTAACCAAGCATCGGGACAGAGTTCTTCCATCTCTTTCGCTATTTCCAACATAACTGGAATAGTCCGAAACGCTTTAAATAATCCGCCAGGTCCGTTTGTTTCTTGACCAATGACGCCATGCTTCAACGGAATTTTCTCATCAAGCGCTCTTGCTGCAAGCTGCCCCACCCGCAATTGGGTTGTAACAAAATCAGCCCCGCTAAGCGCCTTTCTCCGATCTAATGTGAGAAAAATATCAATCGAAACACCCGCCTTTGCTACCATTCTACGCGCTAATTCGCCGACAATTTCCAACTTTTCTTTACCTTCTTCAATATCAACAAGCCATATTTCTTTTACAGGTAATTCTTCATGGTACTTAATAAAGCCCTCGATTAGTTCAGGCGTATAGCTTGAGCCTCCACCTATAGTAACTATTTTTAAGCCTTGGCTCATTCTGCCATCCCCTTTCTCGTTGTCTGTTGCAAAACTTCTTCTCGCAATTCAATAATCTCAAGAGCAAGGTCTTTCAATGTCATTGCTGTCATTAGGTGATCTTGTGCATGGATAAGGATAATCGGAATCATAAATTGGTCCCCACCAGCCTCCAGATGGAGTAATTTTGTCTGGATTTTATGAGCCTCTGATAGTTCCGTATCTGACTCTGTTAACTTCTTTTTGGCAGCATGAAAATCCTTTTTTTTCGCATCCTGTATGGCTTCCATCGCAAAGCTTCTCGCATTTCCGCTATGTAAAATCAGCTGAAAGGAGAGTTGGTATAATTCTTCCGTATTCACCTTATTTCCCTACTTTCTTTCAGACACTTACAGAATCGGAATCTTTTGCAAGCTCTGTTTTATTTTTTGAATCAATTTTGACCTGCGCATAAACAAATGGTAAATAAACAACCGTTGATATAAGTAAATTTAAAGCAGCCAAGCCAGCCCCCAGAAAGCTTCCCCCAGTCGCTAAGTAGCCGCCGACTATCGGTGGTGTTACCCACGGGATTTTTGCAGTTACTGGTGGGACAATTCCGTATTCAACTGCAAGATACGAGATAATAGTTGTAATAACAGGTCCAAGTACAAACGGAATAAACCAAATTGGATTTAAAACAATTGGTAGACCAAATAGAATTGGCTCATTAATTTGGAAAACACCCGGAGCCCCACCAAGCCCAATCATCTGCTTATATCGTTTTCTTCCTGCAATAATCATGGCAATAATTAATCCTAAGGTTGCACCGGCTCCACCTAAAAACACAAACGCATCGAGAAATGAACCTGCAAGGATATGATATTCTCCTAATGCTTTTACTCCCGCTTGAGCTAAATCGATGTTTTCAGCTCCTGTTTTTTCAAACAAAGGCGTCGTAATTCCACCTAATACATTTGTCCCGTGTAAGCCTAACATCCAGAATAAGTGTATTAACAATACACTTAATATGGCAAAAGGAAGAGAATCAACAGCATTTGTTAATGGGGATACAATCACTGTATTTAACCAATCATTTAGTACCTTTCCATCTGTAACCATTCTGAAAACTACCCCAAATAGTCCTGCTAAAAAAATAGTTCCCATACCTGGCACTAATTTTGCGAATGACTTAGAAACAGCTGGCGGTACCCCATCTGGCATTTTTATAACCAATGCTTTAATTTTAGATAAACGTAAGAAAATTTCTGTTGTAATCAATGCTACGATAATGGCTGTAAATAGAGCAGTGGCGTTGAAATAATTAACAGAGACTAACCCCCAGACTCCACCTGCAACTGTTTCAGTCGCAGCTTCATCTATTGGTAATGTGACATTTGCTGTTTGGGGCAATAATAAGAAAAAACAGGCTGCGGATATAAGCATTGCTTCAAAGCCCTCATCTCCATAAGATTTAGCTAATTTATAGGAGATACCAAACACTGCAAACACAGAAAGAAAAGCAAATGTTCCAAACCATATATCCCCACCTAGCGTTGACCAGTTTGGACCAAATATTGCTTCCATCATTCTTCCATATGGCGGAATAATTTGCCCAAGATTATTAAAAAGTACTGCAAAGGAACCTACAATAGTAATAGCAATCATACCAATTAATGTATCCCTAATCGCAAGCAGATGTCTTTGATTACCGAGCTTTAATGCAAATGGCATAATAAATTTCTCAATAAATCCCATCATTTCTTTATTCCCCCTTAATTAAAGTAGTGGCTTGTTCCAACACTTTTTCACCATCGCATAGTCCGTAGTCTTGCGGGTTAATGGTTGCAACAGGAATCCCTTTTTGATCGCCTGCTTTTTTTACTTGAGGCAATAGAAATCGTACTTGAGGGCCTAACAAAACGACATCAGCGTTCTCTATCTCGTCATTCACTTCAGAGGTTGCTATCGCCCAAATCTTGCAGTCTATCCCTTGTTTTTTTGCACTTTGTTCCATCTTCGAAACTAATAAACTTGTAGACATTCCAGCTGAACAACATAATAGAATATTCAATAATTCATCCCCTTTTAATTGATAGATTATTCTGACTTTTGATTTTAAAAAAACGGATATCCCTTCTGATTATTTTACTTGCGAATTCCTCGGCTAGTCTGCTTTCTTAAGTGAGATAAAGAAATAGGGAAAACCCTTGTCTATATTGTAATAACAAATTGTTTATATTTCAATATATTTTTATTTGTTATTACAAATTTATTAATTGTTTGCTTATTAAGATTAGAAAAGATATTCTATACATATAGATATTACGGAGGGAAACGATTGTGGAAGAAATAAACAAAGAAGCTGCACTGCACTCCATTGTAAAAGAGTCTATTATCAACATGATTAAAAGTGGCGAATATCAACCGGATACTAAATTGCCAACTGAGGCAGAATTTTGCAAAACGTTTGGAGTTAGTAGAACAACCATCCGCACTGCACTGCAACAGCTAACGGTGGAAGGATATGTGTACCGAGTGCAAGGGAAAGGTACCTTTGTTGCGGAAAATAAAGTAAAACAATCTTTAACTAGTACAGTGGAACAGTTCTCTGAACAAATTATGATGCAGGGGAAAGATCCATCTATAAAAGTACTACAGCTTAAAGTCATAGAAGCCACAGACTTCCTTGCCAAACAATTTAACCAAAACATAGGAGAACCAGTTAACTGCCTAGAACGGATGCGTTATGTAAACGATGCTCCTCTTCAATATGAAATCTCTTATCTACCCTGGTATAAAGTACCTGGATTAGATAGTTCGGCATGTGAAAAATCCTTATATAAAATGCTTGAAACAAAATACAATATTAAGATAAGCAAAACAGTAGAGCATCTTGAATTGATTTTGGCAGATGACACGATTTCTAAGATGTTAAAGATACCAGCTGGCTCCCCTTGTTTTTTATTGGAAACTTTTGCTTATGCAGAGGATGAAACAGCTATTGAATATTCAAAGACGATTTATAGAGGTGACAGAGCGCACTTTGTCATTGAACGGAATTATTAATTAGTAAGAATAGGTGGGTATTTGTTACTACAAATATCCGCCTGGATTAAAAGATGGTTTTCTAATGAAGTAACTTCTGGTGACTTTTACTCCGGGATTTGGCTAAAGTTATTTTTCTTTATAAACTCTTCTTTTCTATACGAATCTAGTAAAAGCTTGCTTGCTCTTTATGAACACCCTTTTTCTCAACCAACCTATTAAATATGGCTTTCATCCTCTTTATGAAAACTCTTTTTTCCACAAATAATCCACATTACACCCTTTCAGCTCTTCACCAAACAGTTTTTTTCCACAATAAATTCCTAATGCCAGTTTTCCGACCGAATATTTCTTTCTCATTACCACTTATTTTTCCACAGAAGCACCAAATTTACTATATTATCCACATTTTATCCACAAAAGCAGTCGACTTACTCACAAAAAAACCGATTAGCACAAGTCACATGACTTTCCTAACCGGTCCTAATATCTATTCTATTAATTTTGGTTTAACATTTGAAACGACTTTATTTTTACCAAACGACTGACTAGCACTAAACCGATAATAGCCCCTGCAAAACTACTAACAGCAAAGGATGGCAGGTAAAATAATGCCCCTGTCTTTGTGCCTAACAAAACGGAAGCATAAGGCACTGCAACTAAAGAAGCAATGATTCCTGTTCCAACAAATTCTCCTAATGCAGCAAAAATCGGCTTCGAGGTTTTATGAAATAGATAACCTGCCAAAAGTGCACCAATCATACTTCCTGGGAAGGCTAATAAAGATCCAGTTCCTAATAAATTTCTTAACAGTGAAGTTGCAAAGGCAATGATCACTGCCGGAATTGGACCGAGTATGACTCCAGCTATTACATTTAACGCATGTTGAACTGGGTATGCTTTGGCAATACCTGCTGGAAACCAAAGAAGGGTGGAACCATATGTGCCAATAGCAGTAAACATAGCCATTAACACTAGAAGTTTCGTTCTTTTCAAATTCATTTCCTCCTCTTAATCATTTTAAGCATAAAAGTAACGGCACCGACTGATACGTAGGAATGAATACATGAATATCGTCTATTTACATACTGACCATTGATAAACAACAAAAAAGCCAAATCTAAACAGACCTGACTGATAAAGTCAAAAAGAAATAGAGTTAATCTGCTACTTCCCTACGCTGGCATAATCCAGATCAGGTCTTTAGGGTTAAAAAACGAACAGGTTTTTCTCTCAGCCATCACCTGGCACCCCTAGTAGTCAATATATGCTTATGCTCTTTATTGTAACTTATTTCCTTTCTAACAAAAAGCACTATTTTTCTTTAATTAAAGGTATTGGAGTATCCTTTCAACTAACTAGTATAGAACACTTCTAGACTACTTTACTCTTCTGACAATTTATCCACAAACTGCATGTCGATTAATTCATCGTAGTAATAGCCTTCTGTGTATACACCCGTCTTTTCTACGACATCCATTGGTTTTGCTACAGATTCTTCGGAAATATAGCCATCTTTACTCCATAATTCATCTGCATAAGCTCGATCTAGCGAAGCCTGCAGACTTTCCACTGATGTGGAAGGGAATTCCGCTTTTAGCACTTGCATGGATAGTTCCGGATTATCCTCCACTGTTTCTAATCCCTTTAATACTGCTCTGACAAAGCTCTCCACTACTTCTGGCTCTTTTTCTATTGTGGATTTTTTGACACTGACAACTGAATACGGATAATCTCCTAAACTAGCGAAGCTATAAAACGGTTCTTTCCAGACGCCTTTGTTCATTCCTTCTGTAATTTGTGGTTCTCCTCCGTTTGCAATATCAGCATTCCCAGATTCCACTAGGGACACAACTGCACTTGCATCAGCTGGTTCTTCTAGTGTTACATCTTTTTCAGGATCCAATCCTAACTCCATTAACAGCCATCTTGTCAACAGGTTGGGGCTTCCTCCATATCGACCCGCAGCAATCGTTTTTCCTTTTAAATAATTTGCCAGCTCTTCCTCATTCTCACTATCAACTGGTTCATCTGAATTTCCCATCAAATAGACATTTGCTCGATTGACAACATTGACTACTGACTGAATAGGATCAGAGCTTCCCAGATTCGCCATTTGATTGGAATCTGGTCCGCCAATTACTCCCCAAGCATCTCCGCTCACAACAGAAGTAACATGAGCACCTCCTGTTGCTGTTATAACTTCTACCTCCAGTCCCTCTTCTTCAAAATAACCTTCCTCTATCGCAACATATAGTGGAAGATAGCCAATCAAGTGAACGGGCTCAGAGATAACAAGCTTTCGCAAACCATCCTTCGTTTCATTTGCCCCCTCATGTGAACTACATCCAGAAAGGATCAACACAATACTAAGACATGCAAGTAAAAAAATCCTGCACTTTTTCAAAGGTAATGCCCCCTTTTTATATATAAATAGAATGGGAAAAATGATTAGTGGATTGAAAAAGGAAGATGAATAAGAAGTATAATGTGGATGATGGAACTAACTATTCTATTTCATATATATGGAGCATTTTTTCTCATTATGTGCTTTCCAAAAGGAAAATATCTTATTCAACATTTCTCCCTTTTAACAGAAGCTTTTCTATCCATACAGTAGCAAAGTACATAACAATCGATAAGATGGACAATACTGCTACTCCGACCCAGACGAGATTAATGTTCATAATTTGGCCTGCATATAGAATCATTCTGCCAATGCCTTGTCTGGAGCTTATAAATTCGCCAACGATGGTACCTGCCAAAGCTAAAGCAATATTTATTTTCAAACTACTTACAATCCATGGCATCGTAGTTGGTATGACAACTTTTGTGAAGACATGCCATCTCTTGGCACCGAGAGAATACATTAATTTTTCCAAATCCTTATCTACTGCCTTCACACCACTATATGCCGCAAGAGCTGTAGTAATAATGGTCATCATAAAAGCGAGAACTACTTTGGAGCCAAAGCCTATTCCAAATAAAATAACAAGGACCGGTGCCAAAGCTAGCTTCGGGACGGCATTAAATGCAATTAAATACGGTTCTGAAATACGAGAATAATAGTAGGACCACCAGAAGGAAAGCCCTAATAAGG
Source organism: Niallia sp. HCP3S3_B10 (assembly GCF_052064465.1). Classification (NCBI taxonomy): domain Bacteria; kingdom Bacillati; phylum Bacillota; class Bacilli; order Caryophanales; family Bacillaceae; genus Niallia; species Niallia sp. HCP3S3_B10. The sequence goes on from NZ_JBQHVO010000060.1 coordinate 28,060, forward strand.
CGCCAAAAAAGGTTCCTAATCCAAAACCAAAGATGGTTGCCCCTGATGTGTATATTAAATCATTCCATAACGAGCCCTCTGTCCAAGCTATATAACCTGTTTTCCATATCGTAGTTGGACTGCTCCAATAATAGGAATCAATAACCTTCCATTTGGACAGCAGTTCCCATGCTAGAAGAAAAAGAATTCCAAAGCTCCATTGTCCTATCCGGGTAAAATTCTTTCTCCTTTTCGCAATGGCTTCTTCATCCTCGATATAAAATTCTCTTTTTGTTTCCATACATAGCCCTCCTTCCTTATTCTGTTTCTTCATTCGACTTCAGCGCTTGTAGAACATATTCCTTTAATTGAATAAACGCAGGGTCCAGAAGGGTTTGTTCAGTTCGTGGTCTCGGTAAATGAATGGATACCTTTTCCTTAATCGTTCCCGGTCTTGGTGTGAGAATATATATTTCATCAGATAAAAAAATGGCTTCATCAATATCATGTGTGATAAAGAGAATCGTTTTCTTAAAATCTCCCCATATTTGTAAAAGCCATTCCTGCATAAGCAATCGCGTTTGTGCATCCAATGCTCCAAAAGGTTCATCCAATAAAATAACATCTTGATCATAAAGCAAAGTCCTTAACAAAGCTGCTCGTTGTCTCATCCCTCCAGATAATTCCTCTGGGAAATGTTTCTCAAATCCTTCTAATCCGTATCTTTCTAACAAAGGCAAGGCTCTTTGGATTGCCTCTTTTTTCGGAACACCTTTTACTTCTAATCCTAAAATCACATTATGGAGAATATTTCTCCACGGCAGGAGCAAATCTTTTTGGAGCATATAGCCGACATGCCCACTTTTACCAACAATATCTTTTCCGTCTAAAAAGACATGACCAGTAGATGGTTTTATTAATCCAGCAATAATATTAAATAACGTTGATTTTCCACAACCACTAGGACCAATGATACTGACAAATTTCCCCTCTGGAATCTGCAAATTCGCATCCTTTAATGCGAAAAATTCTTTTCCATTTTTCCGAAAAACCTTACTACTTTTTATTACCTCTAATTTGTACAACCTGCATCCCTCCCCATTCTGAAATATTCATTGTATTTGCGTATTATTTACATAGAAATTCTAGATTTTCAATGAACGTTCCACATTTCTAAACTTGCTCTTGCTATACTATATGTAAAAATAGGCGAATGGGATAATTAATTATTAGGAAAAAGGAGTTCATTACACAAATTATTCGTTCAAGTGTTGGCTGAACATGCAGATAAGGAATTGGGATGAAAGTATTAGGATAGAAGAAAGGTAACAAAAGTGGATTTTGCCTATCTTAGTCGAAAAAAATAGTGCCTATGAATAAGACACCATTTACTAATACAGCTAATTAAACTTTATATTCCACTAATTCGCAGGAACGCCCAAATACAGATAAAAGACAAAAAGAAAAGAATAGCCGATAAACTGAAGAAAACATACATCGTGTTATTTTTTGTTATTTCCTGTGTATTTTTCGTGCTTCGACTTTGTTTTCTAAAATGGAATATCCCCCATACAATTAACACACATGCAAGAATATTGCCCATCAAAAATTCAGCAGCAGCCAATACAATAAAGGACCCATAGATAAAAGAGGTAGGCTTAGCTAACGATTTGATGCCCAATTCAATAGCCAAGCTAACAAATGGCTGTATCATCGCTATAACAAATAATATTGTTATAAATGGATTTTGTTCAATATATCGCCAAAATGGCTGATTTGTCTGTATAGCTGCTAGATAAATATAGGCAATAAATAAAATCGGTATCGTGTAGCAAACATATTTTGCAGTATTTAAAATAGCAGTATTTTTTATAGAAAATACCCTTTTTTGATTAACAGTTTCTTTATCCGCAAATTTTAAAAACATGTTAGCACCTCACTATTCCTTTCTTTTGCTCTCCTTATACTCCAAATATTGACTTGCTAGTACTTCTCCAACGATAAAAAAGGATGCTAATGACGTATAATCAATTCCACTGTTAGTCGGAACAGAAGTAGTTGTAGCATATAGATTATGAGGAGTCATTCGTGCCAAATTGTTATTTTTCATATTCGTAATCGAAATAAAGGGAATTCCTTTCGTAACAAGCTTTTGAATCTTCGGTATTAGTGTTGGTGTATCTCCAGACAAAGAAATAACAATCATTAAATCTGTCGGGCTGAGATCAGGCAAGATAACTTCAAACTTTGTTTCATCATGGATAATCGTTAAATATCTGTGCTGAACGATAAAGGCACGTTGGAGTTCATGGGCTGCATTTAATTGGGCAGAACCTGTTCCGTAAACAAAAATTCGTTCCGATCGATCTATTACCTCACAGATTTCATCAAAGTTTTTATCCTGCAAATGTTTCAATGTAGCTTCAAGATCATTTGTTAAAGTACCGATATAGCTTTGACTAACTTCTTCTTCTTCATCTTCCCATTTTAAAAAGACCCGAAATTCGCTATATCCGCTGAATCCTAATTTTTGTGCTAATCGTAGAACAGAAGAACGGGAAACATTACATTTGTTCGCTAGTTCATTTATGTTGGATCTATAGCATGTACTGCGATTATTTAAAATATATTTCAAAATGTGAAAATCATTTTCATGAAATTGGTTATAGTTTTTATTAATCAATTCTTCTAATTTCATATTTTCCCTCCTAATATACTATTATCATAATATAAAACAAACTGGAGGAGAAATCGAAAATGCTTTATGCGAATACCCCAAATAGAGACAACCCTCTTCCAACAAATAAAGAGGGTTGAATATCATTAGTTTAATACATGCTCTCGTTCTTCTGTTTCTGTTTTTAGAGCTGGCCAGTACTCTTTGTTTGCTTCGATTAAATCATCTAATATTTGTTTTGCTACATATGCACTTGGTACTGTCTTTGATAAAGTTAATGCTTGCCATAATTTTTGGTAAGAACCCTCTTCCCATGCTTCTACCACTAATTTTTCTACAGACACTTGCTGTTCCATCAAACCTTTTTGAAACTGAGGAATTCTACCGATCGATAAAGGCTCTGGGCCATTTGATCCTACAATACAAGGAATTTCAACCATTCCTGTTGAGTCAAAGTTTTCAATTGCTCCTTTATTTTCTACAATTAGTAGCATTCTTTCATGTGTGTTATAAGCGATTGCCCGTGCTAGGTCTACGATATAAGAAGCATGCATATCTACATGAAGTGCACTACCTTCTGTTGATTGGTTGGCAACAATCTTTTCACATTCGGAAAAGACAAATTTCTCTCTCCCATTCATTACTTCGTTGGCACGTGTGTATTCTTTATTCGAATGACCTACAATATAATCTGGAAACATATAATATTGTAAATAAGTGTTCGGTAATGTATTGGGATCAAGAGCAAATACATCTCTTGCTTTTGTAAAAGTATCATTCCATGTTGCTTCCGTATGCTGTCTATCACCACTAGTTACAACATATCCATTCTTAGCTACATGCTCTTTTATTTTTGGCATTAAATCATTTCCTTCTTTATCTCGAATATCTGTCCACCATCCGAAATGATTTAAACCATAATAACGAACAACTAATTCTTTACGCGATGCTAATCCTAGTGTTTCTGCCATTCTTCGTTCAATACTTACAGGCATATCACAAATATTAAGTACTTTTGATTTAGGACGAAGCTTTCTGCATGCCTCTGCAACGATTGCCGCTGGATTGGAGTAATTTAACATCCATGCATCTGGCGAGTATTTTTCCATATAATCGATTATTTCAAAAACACCACCAATAGAACGCATTCCATATGCCATTCCACCAGGTCCGCAAGTTTCTTGACCTACAACCCCGTGTCTTAATGGAATTTTTTCATCCAATTCACGCATCGCATATTTACCGACTCGAATATGGGCCATAACAAAGTCTACATCTGTAAATGCCTCTTCTGGATTGGTTGTTGAAACAAATTCGATTTCTGGTGCCCTTTCCTTCACAATAATTTCACATGCCCCAGCGACCTTGTCCTGTCTCTCTTTATCATTATCATAAAACTTTAATGTTCGAAGTGGAAATTTATCAAGATTATCAAGTAACATTAATACAATCCCTGGAGTAAATGTGCTTCCTCCCCCTGCAATAACAACGGAAAATTTTTTCATATTGTCTTCCTCCCTTACTATGATACATCATTTATAACATAGGACAGTAACAGCAACAATGGATTTGGAAGCGTTTGCCCTTAATCACAAATGTTGTTCTTTTTCACATAGAATAAGATTTTTCTCACCTTCCAAAATTGTTTGGGGCAATAAAAAAACGAAGAGCAGTCTGCCCTTCGTCTGGACTAACCTAAAATAGTGAGACAATATAAAACACCTCCAAAATGGCAATACTTGAGATAAGTATTGTGACATTATTCGGAGGTGTTTT
>NZ_JBQHVO010000061.1:0-31911 GCF_052064465.1 Niallia sp. HCP3S3_B10
GGTTTTCGATAGTCAACAAAAACTTGATCTAGAGCTATTTGATTACGTTAATTGGTTTAATAATATTCGAATTCATGGATCACTGGACTATCTAACCCCTAAAGAATATAAGCGCAAGCATCTAATAAAAACGAGTCATATTAAGTAAGAAGCTCCCACTTTACTTGGAGAGGCGGGCGTGATAGCTTTGATGGCTGAGCCAGATTATTTGATAAATCTGGCTTCCTGGCTCATGATCTTGCCCGCAGAGGCTCCGAGTCAAGTGGCAAACAGCACACACTGTTTTTCGTCTAAGTACCAATTATTTAGAAACTATAAAATGGTATGTGTTCCTTAATAATTTTGTTCAGTTTAGTGTTGACATACCACATCTTCTCTATTTCTTACATCGTATCGAGGGAAATGTACCTCCTTAACACGACTGGTTAATTGCCCATCCAAATTAATAACCTGATTTAAATCATAAGTCCCAAACATGACAAACTTTGAGCTAGTCATATTCGAAAGAGATTTAATAGAATTAAATTGTACGTTGAGTGCTTCACTACCTCCTCCAACTTTAAAAAAATGTTGTGCCTCATCGATCAAGAAAGCCCTAGTTTTTCTATTACGAAACGCAGATTCTATAGATATCCTTAATTCTGGCGCAGTATCTTTCCTAAAGGGCTTTAAATACTTCTTTGGTTCTTTTCTTATAATTTCATTTTCAATGTCAATCTTTTCATCTATTAACGGATCTTTTAATGCAGTTAGCACTCGAAAATAAAAATCCTTCCAATTAAACCTTGATAAATCTGGATTTGGTAACTCCATCCCTGAAATAGGAATTATTCCTGGATTTAATCTTATTTCTTCCTCCATATTTTTAAGATATTCAAAAATAAGTTCCCCAACCAATCTAGATTTTCCAATTCTAGATGGACCAATAACCATTATGATATTGTAATCACTAGAATTTATCTCTTTTATAACTTCATCCTTTACTTTAGTAAACTTTGGATGTTGTATAGTGTATTCCTTAAAGAATTTTACCCTCTCTTCCTTTGATTTTTTCAATAAATCTACATCAAACATTCTCGCTGTTTCATGCAATTAATTATCCCTCCCCAAAAACACTAAATCCATATCATCATCAAAAAAATTAACATCAGTTTTATCCGGCCTTTTGTTAAGCATATCATCGTTCTTCCCAGTTCCTTCTATCAATGTTAATTGGACCGCATCAATGCTTTTACCCTGCTTTTCCAATAATAAACGGTTTTCTATTTCTTCAGATTCAAGAATAAATTCCGCAATCATTTTCGCTGTAATTGAACTGTTTTTTTCAAATTCTTTTCTCTTGTGACGAAGCTCCTCTGTAATCAGTTTTATCTGTTTTTCTGTCTTTCCATTTACAATGGAATAATACTCAGAATAGCATTTTTCCCATCGTTTATTTACATAAGCGTATGCAACACCTATATTAAATGGATCGTAACGAACTTCTACCATACTATTTTCAATCTCTCTATTACGAAACTTGTCATTCGAGTAATAATAGTAGTTCAATTTAATACCTTTGCCCGGATGAACCTTACGGTGTCTTGGTTTAGGAGATGGTAATGTTAGAATGATAAACTCTTCATTGTAAGGTATAAGTCTAGTAAATCGTTTGCCTGTTGATGCTATTGAATGATTAAATGCATCCTTAGGAGTCATAAAATGTGCTGGATGTTCACGGATATCATAAACTTCGTCTATCCAATTTTCTAACCTTTCTGTCAATAGTTCCAAGTTCCAAACTGCATGATTCTTAGGATTCACCTGTTTAGTTACTTGACGTACATTTTTCATCACCTGAGTATTTCCAAGTAGATTATGGATTAACAGTTTATTTGCGATACCAAATAGACGCTCGACTACGCTACCAAACCTAGCCTTTGCAGCGGGTCTGGTTTTCTTTTCAACTTCATACATTGCAAGTAGTGACTCAAAATAAATGCTGTGAAAATCTCTCCCTCCATCCACGACCAAAGTTTGAGGAAGCCGATTATATTTTCTAACACATTCTCTTATAATCATCATGTTTGAGCTAATACACGGGGAATCAAATGTTAAATAAAAAGCTAAAATTCTCCTTGAAAAAGCATCTGTTAAAAATGTGCACCATGGTTTTTTTGATTTCCCATTTCCAATATCTAATTCAATATCTAGTAGAGTATGATCAATATGAGCGATTTCAAAAGCTCTATCTCCATGTTTTGGTGTGGTGTACTCTAGTGACCAATAAAATTCCTCGTATTTATAGGCGGCACGATCACCTTCTCTACCTTTTGTTAACTCAAAAATACTCCGTTTCCTTATTGCTTCACAAAAGGTTTGGTATGACGCTGGAGGAACTTTGTTGTTTTCACAAAGAGTTTGATATTCTCCATGAACAACTTTTGCAGTTTTTATTTTTATTGATTCATAGCTTTCATTTATAACCTCTTCCATTAACTCAATTGATTTTGTTGGAATTTTTCTATTACGGTTACCTTTGTTTTTATCATTTGGTAATAGTCCAAGGTATCCGTTCCCATATAAATCTTCGGCATCCCTATATGCCTTTATCCAATTTCTTATTGTTCTATCCGTTTCTTTTATTGGTCCTATTTCATCTCCTTGCAAAATCTTTTTAACAATCGAGTATTTTCTGTTTGCTATTTTCAAGTCTGCCTCAGCAGCAGTAGTAATCAATTCTTTGACTTTTTCATCATCTATGTCATCATCTGAATTCAAACCTGTAATATAACCTTCTGAAACATATCTTTCAAACGTTTCTATGGGGACTTCATTATAATCACCAGAATCTGATACCAAAAATAGGTTTTTTATATCATGATTAAGGATTTTCCACTGTATTTCTCCCCACAATATCTTTGAGCCATTTGTGATTTTAACCACGCTTACTTCCTTCTTCTCTCTAGAAGATTCCCAAAGATTTATAAAGCTCCTATTTTGCTCCTTGGTACAATAAATCTTAACAGAACTAGCCTCTACCAATAACGATGTGAAAAGGTCAACGTATAAAATATCTTGAGCAATTAAGATGTTAATATCATCTAAAGTAAAATCTTCACCTGAAGAATCGATCAACTTTTTCAAAGTTATTCCTGGAGAAGCCATTATGTTATTCTTTACAGAAGAAATAACTTCTTCATTTGGTTTTTCGCTCCCTAAATAATCTTTTAAGTAAATTAGATTTCTTTGTAAGGTCCAATTAATATCTTTTGATGAGCCTACTTTAAACTCAATTCCAAGTGATTTACAATATTCCTCTCCTGGTAAATAACGCCAATTACTCTCCTCATCCAAATAATACTTTGCATTTTTCTTTTGTGATAGCTTAATCAATTCATCTTCTGTTTTCCACTCAATCCAATATGCTCTGTCTTTCTCAATTACAAAAAAGTCAGGTGTTTTCCAACCTACTTTGTTTAATTTAATTGAAGGAGGTTGATCATAGAATTCCAATACATTATCATCAAACTCCATCATGTATATTGCAGCCAGCTCAACTTTTGAGCTCTCAAATTGAATGGTTACACCCATTTTTTTACTAGTGAACTCTCCAGGAACATTCCGAGCCCCTCCACCAACAAGGCGTGATGGATCAGATAATCTGATTATTTTTATTTGTTCTATTGCTTCTTCAGACAAATTAAGTTCTTTAGACCATTCGTGTAACTCATTGGAATTCATCACCAATATCTTCACACTCCCCTAAATTACGTTCAAATAGTAAACCTTGTTTACCTAATAAACCCTTCCAGTGAGATTGTAACTCTCTTTCTTTGAGTACACCTGGTTTATTCATAACAAATTCTATCTTCCTCCTACTTGGATAAATTCCCTGCATATATAGGTTTGTGAAAGTAGCTTCAACCTGAATTTTTAAACATAGTATTCTTTGAAGCTTTCTTTCTTCAAGGTATTGCTTATAATGATTTGAGATTTGAACGCAAAGATGGCGAAATTTTCTATAAAGTGTTCTTTTATTTATGCCTACTTTTTTAGCAGCTGCTTCCATTGATATATTTTCCTTATTTTGGATAACTTTTTCTAACTCCTTCTCAACAATGTAATAGTCAACTCTTTTAGGTTTTGATGAAGTATTTATAATTCTTTTCCTTTGTTTAACTATATGAAAATTTTGAATGTTGGTAGTAAGTAATAATTGTTCTATTTCTATATTTAACCTCTGGCATATGTATAATTGATTTTCTAAGGTTGGTTTAACCTTGCCTTTAATCCATCCTACTACCGAACTTCTTGCAAAATTTAATTGTTTACTAAATTCGTTAATACTTCCATCGAATACTTTTTCACAAATAAGATTAAGATTCTTAACAAGAAGTGAGTTCTCGCCTGTATTTATTTTTCCATCATAATTTAACAATGAACAAACATTATCAATTACAAAACCTTGCCAATCCTTATTTTCTTGGCCATATTTCTCTTTTGTTGCACCATCATCTAATTGTCGAAGACAGTGTTGGCAAATACCAACTAACGATTGCCTCCTTAGAATATCCTGTTGCTTAAAGCAAGTTGGACATTTATTTATTAGAAAACATGAATGAATATGGCACATATGGACTAAGTCTATGGACCATATTAAAGGATAATAAACTGTTTTATTATTTTCTTTCCATTCTTTGATACAAAAAGGACACCAAGCTAAGGATTTCTTTAACAGCTCCCTTAAAGGAAATACGTTTTTCCATCTTATTAATGTCAATTTATGTATATCGTCCCTAACTGTTAATTTTTCGATTGCCTTTACCACACTCAAGGAATTTTCCATGTATCCGTTTATCGTTTTCGCACCTTCATAAAATCGATTACCTCCAAAATCACGACTTCTATGAAGATAGTCCTTATCCATACTCGGGATTAGTAATTTATTTACCAAATGACCAACGGATGTATTATGCTCAAACGCAACTCTAGCTAAATAGCTTGTTAAACTTTCAACAAATTCGGAACCAGTACCGATTGGCTCTATATTATATAAAACACTTCTAGGGGTTATAAATAAATGTTCATACATAAGGACCACCTCTATTTAGAGGTAGTATCTCGCTAAGATGGAAAAGTATTCCTCCCCCATTTAATTAAAAAAGCACACATTTGTCCGTAGGGTTGGGAAATGTGCGCTTATCATTAGAAAGGTAATATTCATAATTATTTTAATATTATGTTAAATATGAAAATTAATCAAGGATTTTATGAATTTAATAGACAAAATTCCTTATACTAAGCGTACTTAGCTAATAAAGATTGTTATGCTTTTATATCTTAAATAAAGCATAAAATTTCCTAAAACAAAATAAAGCATAAGCTTTCCAAACGGAAAACTTATGCTTTACGTCACATATAGACAAAATAAAAACCACCAAATATGTATTTGGTGGAGACGGTGGGACGTGCAATTCCATGCTTTCGTCATGGCACTGACTATATCTTGAACCTGTAATATTTAGTTTGGTCCTCTGGCGTCTTATACGAAATATAAATTTACTTTAAAGTAGCATTCCGTATCCTAGTGCTACCAAATTCTTGGCAGCCTATAAGTCGATACACGGCTGTTGAATTACTTCACATACCGCTCGGCATTGCCTTATCACAGTTAATGTGACTTAGGTTTCACCGATAAAGCCAGATTTTCACTTATATGTTACCATACAAGGCGACTAAAATTAATCGAACCCACGTCCAGAAACATCGGCACTTAAGCTTCTACGAGTGTAGTCAACATATTCGCATTTCGCTTATTCTTCTGCCTGTTGACAGGCGTCCGGTAAGCTAGTCTGGTTGTTCTCTTCCTTCTTCCTCAGACGGTGGAATCCGGCGTAGCCCACTCAGTTTGAGTCCCTGACCCTACCACATGGGCGATGGAGGGAGGAACCGCTAAGCGCTATTAAGCAGCTAAAGCGAAGTTGTTTTGTTGTTTGCCAGTTATAGGCTTTGACGTTTTAACGAGGCCGATCCCCTCGACTCGCAACCTAAGCTCGAACTATCCCTGTCGAATCCGTAGCGTCCCCATTATTAGGATAAAATCAAGCAATTGTTACATTACATGATTCCCGCTTTAATAGAAAAGCGTAACGTTTCGGAAGCTCTGAAATAGGAGCTTAAATTTATGTTGTCATATCGACATAAATTATTATAACATAACTATAGCGTATTTCAATTGTAAAGTTTTGGATTACATTTTTTGCCTTTCACGTAAAGCACGTTCGATGCTACGATTTGCTTCTTTACGTTTTAAGGTTTCACGCTTATCATAGTTCTTTTTACCCTTACCTAGACCAATCAAAACCTTTGCATAACCATTTTTAAAATAAATCTTTAGTGGGACTAAAGCATAACCTACTTCTTTTGTCTCCCCAATTAATTTATTGATTTGTTTTCGATGTAATAAAAGTTTTCTTGTTCTTAAAGGGTCATGATTGTATCGGTTTCCTTGCTCATAGGGACTAATATGCATTCCGAGCAGGAATACTTCTCCATTAATAATGCGTGCATATGATTCCTTTAAGTTTACTCTTCCAGCACGAATTGCTTTGATTTCAGTTCCTTGAAGAACAATCCCTGCCTCGTAAGTCTCCTCAATAAAGTAATCATGATTTGCTTTTTTATTCTGTGCAACTAATTTCCCTTCACCTTTTGGCATGCCTCTTCCCCCTACTCTGCCAATAATTTTATCAAAAGAATGTCTATTATACAAACATCCCCTGCACGTGGTTTCCTTTTTCAGATAGAAACCACATGCCATTTAATGCTTAGCAAATTTTTAGTTAACGTCTCTTTTTCTTTCGCTTTGCTTTTGGTGCATTTTCGAAGTGTTTTCGATCATTCTTTCCTTTACGGCGAGATTCTCCAGGTTTTCCTTTTCTATCCGTATCTCTATCTGATTTACCTTTACGTGGTACACGAGACACACTGCCAGTAGAGAATACCTTGCCATCTTTCTTTGGATCTCTGCGGCGTGTTCCCTTCATGCCGACAATTTCAAAGTCAATTGCGCGTTCATCTTTATTTACATTTACAACACGCACCGTAATTTCGTCTCCAATACGGAAGACCTTTCCTGTTCTTTCGCCAATCATGGCAAAATGACGTTCATCATAACGATAGTAGTCATCGGTCATATAACTGACATGGACAAGTCCTTCGATTGTATTTGTAAGCTCTACAAACATTCCAAAATTCGTAACGGAGCTAATAATACCATCATATTCTTCGCCGATTTTATCAAGCATGTACTCTGATTTCTTCAACTCATCTGTTTCACGCTCAGCTTCTACTGATCTTCTTTCCATACTAGAAGAGTGCTCTGCTATTTCTGTTAAGCGGCTATTCCATTTTTCTTGTGTCGCTGAACTGATATCCCCTTCAATTAAATACGTCCGAATCAATCGATGGACGATTAAATCTGGATAACGTCTAATAGGTGAAGTAAAATGCGTATAGAATTCAGTTGATAAACCAAAATGTCCTAAGCTTTCAGGGTAGTATTTCGCTTGTTGCATCGATCGCAGCATTACCGTTGAAATAACCATTTCTTCCGGCGTTCCTTGAACTGCTTCGATAATTTCCTGTAATGCTCTAGGATGGACAGAATTTGCTGTTCCCTTAACAATATAGCCAAAGTTTGTAATAAACTCGAAGAATCTTCTTAGCTTTTCTTCTTTTGGATCTTCGTGAATACGATAGATAAACGGTACCTGCATCCAATGGAAATGTTCCGCAACCGTTTCATTGGCCACAAGCATAAATTCTTCAATTAATTTTTCTGCAACAGATCGTTCTCTTAAAATGACATCCTGTGGCTTTCCATCTTCATCTACGATTACTTTGGATTCTTTAAAATCAAAATCAATGGCACCACGAGTCATCCGTTTTTTGCGAAGGATGGCTGCTAGCTCTTCCATTCGTTCAAACATCGGTACAAGACCTTCATATTTAGCTCTCAATGCTTCATCTTTTTCGTGTAAGATCGAATTCACATCTGCATAGGTCATGCGCTCTGTGGTCTTAATGACGCTTTGGAAAATTTCATGCTTCACTACTTCCCCCTCTGGTGAGATTTCCATCTCACAGGAAAGAGTCAAACGATCTACTTTTGGATTTAAGGAACATATTCCATTTGATAAGCGATGTGGAATCATTGGAATCACACGGTCTACTAAATAAACACTCGTTCCCCTTTCCTCTGCTTCTACATCAATCGGAGAATTTTCTGTTACATAATAAGAAACATCCGCAATATGAACTCCTAGTTTATAATGACCATTTTCTAAAATTGTAACAGTAACCGCATCATCCAAATCTTTTGCGTCTGCGCCATCAATGGTGACAATTGTTTCATTACGCAAATCTCGTCTATTGGCAATTTCCTTTTCATCTATCGTATCTGGAGCACTATTCGCTTGATCTAGTACATTTTCCGGGAAAGCTAGTGGTAATCCATGCTTATGTATTACCGATAAAATATCCACACCTGGGTCATTCTTATGCCCTAGTATTTTGATAACTTCTCCTTCTGCATTCTTTCTGCCTTCTGGATAGGAAGTTAGTTTAACAACTACCTTATGCCCTTCGATAGCTCCTTTTGTACTGCCTTTAGGGATAAAAATATCCGTTGCGATTTTTTTATCATCAGGTATTACAAAGCCAAAATGCTTGCTTTCCGAATATGTACCAACAATTTGCTGTACGCCTCTTTCAATAATTCGGACGATTGTCCCTTCTCTTCTTTGACCAGAACTCTCAGAAGTGACACGAGCTAACACAATATCTCCGTTTAACGCTGTTTTTACTTCATTTGGAGGGATAAAGATATCATCCATCCCTTGTTCTTCTGGAATAACAAATGCAAACCCTTTTGCATGTCCTGCTAGTTTCCCTCGAATAAGGTTCATTTTTTCCGGTAAACCGTAACGATTGCTTCTTGTACGAACGACTAGCCCCTTTTCCTCCATCTGTACAAGTGCCTTTACAAAATCTTTGAAGTGAGAAGAATCCTCTATTCCAAAAGCCTCTTCTAATTCTTGCACCGTTAATGGTTTGTAGGCTTCATCTTTCATATAGGTTAATAACTTCTCGACATTTTCCTTAATTATATCTTCCAAACAAAAAACCTCCTTTGCTTCTCATTCTTTCCAATCTAGTTTTTCTAAAAACTGATAGAAATCTTCAAATACCTGTTCTTTCTCTTTATCATGTGTAATAACATGACTTGAGTTTTCATACCATTTTATGTCTTTGTAAATCGATTCCACTTCTTCATAAATAATATTAGCACTATTTATATCAATCATTTGATCATGTCTGGCCTGTATAACAAATACGGGTGAATAAATAAGGTCAATAGAGTCTCTTACTTCTTTTATAAGATTTTGTAATTCCTTCAGTGTATTCATCGGCTTAAATTGACCCATTTCCTGTTCGATGACTTCTTCTGATTTTTTCTCGCGTTGCTTATAATTGCGAGCGTATTCAAGCACTCCTTCATACATTACTTCTTCACTCTTGATATACATCGGAGCACACATGGTTACGATACCCTTTACAGGTACAGTGTAACCTAATTTAAGGGAAAATACCCCTCCTAAGGATAGTCCGCCAACGGCAATTTCTTCATATCCCATATCCTTTAAATGCTGGTATGCTTCCGTAACATCTTTCCACCAATCTTTCGGTCCAGACTCGACTAATTCTTCTGGCGGAACACCATGACCTTTATATAAAGGAACATAGCATGTATACCCCTTTGTATTTAAATATCTACCTAGCAAACGCACATCAGATGTATTACCTGTAAATCCATGCAATAACAGCACAGCACGTTTATTATCTCCTTTAAATGTTAATGGCTTCTGTTCTACTATTTTCATTAGATAGCGCTCCTTTATCTTATTATTTTCTCCTTCATCCTTATCTATAATTAAAATTACTATGTTAATTAGAAAAAGAACTATCTTTTATTGTAGTAAAAAAGAAATGGAAGAATCCAGTAATATGATTTTTCTTTAGTAAGGTCGTTCCTTCTTTAAATCAACACTTATGTATGATTGTATTCCGAAAAAAAACCTGACCTTTCATGGCCAGGTTTTTTATCTATACAGAATTTCGTTATTATAGATCAAAATAACTAACTGCAATCGTTAATACAAAAAATAGAATTGCTAAAACGATTGTTGCATTGTGAAGGATTAATTCTAAACCACGTGCTTTTTGTTTACCAAATAACTGCTCTGCACCACCAGAAATTGCTCCAGATAGTCCAGCACTCTTACCATTTTGAAGAAGTACTACTACGATTAATGCAATCGCAACGATAATCAATAAAGTAATCAAAACTGTGTGTATCATATCAAACACCTCCATTAAACCCAACCTACATTAGTTTAAATGTATCATATTTTATGTTTTGCCACAATAGTATGTCGCTTTCTTTGTCATAATAATTAGTAGAATATATTTATCCAGCATGAATGTATGGAAGAGTTCTCTTAATTACGCGATAACCTTTGAATAAGAAGCATCTGTTCCCTTTTCCTGCTGGATCTCTTGCTCTCGGGCTCAGAGACCGTTCCTCTGTTCCCTTTTCTTGCTGGATCTCTTGTTTTCGGGCTCAGAGAACGCTCCTCTGTTACCTTTTCCTGCTGGATCTCTTGTTTTCGGGCTCAGAGAACGCTCCTCTGTTACCTTTTCTTGCTGAATCTCTTGTTTTCGGGCTCAGAGAACGCTCCTCTGTTACCTTTTCTTGCTGAATCTCTTGTTTTCGGGCTCAGAGAACGCTCCTCTGTTCCCTTTTCTTGTTGGATTTTTTGTATTCGGGCACTGAGAACGTTCCTCTGTTCCCTTTTCTTGTTGGATCTCTTGTTTTCGGGCACTGAGAAATGATGCGGCTCCTCTTCTCCCTATTCTTTCACAATTATTAAAAAGCACCCTAGCTTATAGGAAATCTCCTAAAGCTAGGGTGCTTATCAAGTTAAGGAAAGCTTAACTTCTATTATTTCTTAAGGTTATAGAAAGATTTAAGACCATCGTATACTGCTAACTCGCCAAGCTCGTCTTCGATGCGAAGAAGTTGGTTGTATTTAGCGATACGATCTGTACGAGACATAGAACCAGTTTTGATTTGACCAGCGTTTGTAGCAACAGCGATGTCAGCGATTGTAGCATCTTCTGTTTCACCAGAACGGTGAGAAACAACAGCTGTGTAACCAGCACGTTTAGCCATTTCGATAGCTTCGAATGTTTCAGTTAAAGTACCAATTTGGTTAACTTTGATAAGGATTGAGTTAGCAATACCTTTTTCGATACCTTCAGCTAATTTTTTAGTGTTTGTAACGAATAAATCATCACCAACTAATTGTACTTTAGAACCGATACGGTCTGTTAATAATTTATGACCTTCCCAGTCGTTTTCATCTAATCCATCTTCAATAGATAGGATTGGGAATTCGTTAACTAACTCTTCGTAGAAAGATACTAATTCTTCAGAAGTTAAACCATTACGGCCTTCTCCAGCAAGATCATATTTTCCAGTTTCTTTGTTAAAGAATTCAGAAGAAGCAACGTCCATTCCTAAGAATACATCTTTGCCTGGCTCATAACCAGCTTTTTTGATTGCTTCGATGATTACTTCTAATGCTTCACGGTTAGAACCAAGGTTTGGAGCGAATCCACCTTCATCACCTACAGCAGTGTTTAAACCTTTTGCATGTAAAACAGCTTTTAATGCATGGAATACTTCAGCACCCATACGTAGAGCTTCTTTGAAAGTTGGAGCTCCTACTGGCAAGATCATGAATTCTTGGAAATCAACGTTGTTATCAGCATGTGAACCACCGTTGATGATGTTCATCATTGGAGTTGGTAATTGTTTTGCATTGAATCCACCAAGGTAACGGTATAAAGGTAATCCTACTACTTCAGCAGCAGCATGTGCAGCAGCCATAGATACACCAAGGATTGCGTTAGCACCTAATTTACCTTTGTTTTCTGTACCGTCAAGTTCGATCATTGCTCTATCGATTCCAACTTGGTCAGTAACGTCCATACCGATAATTGCTTCAGCGATTACTTCGTTTACGTTTTCTACTGCTTTAAGAACACCTTTACCAAGGTAACGAGATTTGTCACCATCACGTAATTCAACTGCTTCGTATTCACCAGTTGAAGCACCAGATGGAACTAGTGCGCGACCAAAGAATCCTGATTCAGTTAATACTTCTACTTCTACTGTTGGGTTACCACGTGAATCTAATACTTCACGAGCATAAACTTGTTGAATATAAGGCATATTTATTCTCTCCTTTAAATATAAAAATCTTAAATCTTATTTTTTAATAATAGATGTTCCAGTCATTTCTGCTGGTTTATCAATTCCTAATAAATCTAACATAGTAGGAGCAAGATCTCCTAAAATCCCATCTGTACGCAACTCAGCATTCTTATCTGTTACGATAACAGGAACTGGATTTGTTGTATGTGCTGTCATTGGTGTTCCTTCAAGTGTTACCACTTCATCAGAGTTACCATGATCAGCTGTGATAATTGCTTTACCACCTTTTTGTTCTATTAAAGTGATAATTTTGCCTAAACATTCGTCCACTGTTTCAATCGCTTTGATTGTTGGTTCAAGCATTCCGGAGTGCCCAACCATATCAGGGTTAGCGAAGTTTAGAATAATAGCATCAAAATTATCTGCTTCAATTTCCTTCAATAGTGCATCTGTTACTTCATATGCACTCATTTCAGGTTTTAAATCATAGGTTGCCACTTTTGGTGAATTGATTAAGATACGTTTTTCACCAGGGAACTCAGCTTCACGTCCACCACTCATAAAGAAAGTAACATGTGGATACTTTTCTGTTTCAGCGATACGAAGCTGTGTTAATCCGTTTTGTGAAAGTACTTCACCTAAAGTGTTATCCAAGTTTGTTGGCTTGAATGCAACATACCCATTTACTGTTTCACTAAAATGAGTTAAACATACAAAGTAAAGATCTTTTGGATGTTTTTCCCCACGATCAAATGAACGGAAGTCCTCATTTGTGAACGTATTAGAAATTTGAATTGCACGGTCAGGACGGAAGTTATAGAAAATAACAGCATCTTCATCTTTAATTGACGCAACTGGCTCACCGTTCTCTTTTGTGATTACAGATGGAAGTACGAACTCATCAAAGATTCCGTTATTGTAATTATCCTCTACTACTTGTAATGGATCAGAGTATGCTGGTCCATCGCCATATACCATAGCACGGTATGATTTTTCTACACGATCCCAACGCTTATCTCTATCCATGGAATAGTAGCGCCCAGAAATGGTAGCAAATTCACCTACACCGTATTCAGCCATTTTTTCTTGTGTAGCTTTAATGTATTTCTCAGCAGTCTTTTGACCGACGTCTCGACCATCTAGAATACCGTGAATATATACATTTTCTACGCCTTCTTCTTTTGCTAAACGAAGAAGTGCAAACATATGCTCAATATGGCTATGAACTCCACCATCGGATAATAATCCGAATAAATGAAGATTTTTGCCTTTTTCTTTTACATGCTTAATTGCATTAACGAAAGTTTCGTTTTTGTAAAACTCGCCTTCTCTAATAGACAGGTTAACTCTTGTTAAACTTTGATATACGATCCGGCCGGCACCGATATTCAAATGTCCAACTTCTGAGTTACCCATTTGTCCTTCTGGAAGACCAACAGCTTCCCCACTAGCTACTAAAGTAGAATGAGGGTAAGAGTTCCAATATTTATCGAAATTAGGCTTATTTGCTTGTGCTACAGCATTACCCATGCGTTCGCTTCTTAAAGCAAAACCATCTAAAATGATTAAAGCTACTGGAGATTTACTCATTCTTACCTGCCTCCAATAAAGCTAAAAAGCTTTGAGCTTCTAGGCTAGCTCCACCTACTAATGCTCCATCAATATCTGGCTGTGCCATATATTCTTTAATGTTCTCAGGCTTTACACTACCGCCGTATTGAATACGGATGTGTTCAGCAACCTCTGAAGAAAATTGTTCACTTACTACTTTACGGATATGTGCACATACTTCGTTTGCATCTGCAGAAGTAGAAGATTTACCTGTTCCAATTGCCCAGATTGGCTCATATGCAACAACTGTTGCTTTCGCTTGATCTGGAGTTAAGCCGTTAAGCGCTTTTGTTACTTGAGTTGCAACAAAGTCATTTGTTTCGCCGTTCTCTCTTTGTTCTAGTGTTTCACCACAACAAACAATTGGAGTTAAACCATTTTCAAATGCAGCGATTGTCTTCTTGTTAACAGACTCATCTGTTTCGTTAAAGAACTCACGACGCTCCGAATGACCAAGTACTACATATTTTGCACCGATATTTTCTAATGCTACTGGGCTGATTTCACCAGTAAATGCACCATTTTTTTCGAAATGCATATTTTGTGCACCGATTTTTACATCTGTGCCATCTGTTAATTCTACTAATTGTCCTAAAAATAACGCAGGAGCACAAACAACTGTATCCACTTTTTCACTTGATGGAACAGAAGCTTTTACTTCTTGAACAAACTCAACCGCTTCAGGAAGCGTTTTGTTCATTTTCCAGTTACCTGCAATAATTGGTTTGCGCATGGTTATACATCCTTTCATGCATATCTATAAAGATATTATTTGTCGTTTAATGCCACTACACCTGGAAGTTCTTTACCTTCCATGAATTCTAATGAAGCACCGCCACCAGTAGAAATGTGACTCATTTTATCCGCTAAATCAAATTTTTCAACTGCTGCTGCAGAATCTCCACCACCGATTACGGAATATGTATCTTGAGATTCAGCAAGTGCTTCAGCTACTGCTTTTGTACCTGTAGCGAATGCATCTAATTCAAATACACCCATTGGCCCGTTCCAAATTACTAATTTAGAACTTTTAATAACATCTGCATAGATTTCACGTGTTTTAGGTCCGATATCTAATGCTTCCCAATCAGATGGAATTTCTTCAATAGAAACTGTTTTGATGTTAGCATCGTTAGAGAAATCATCTGCAACTGTAACATCAACAGGCATATAAAACTTAACGCCCTTTTCTTTTGCTTTTTCCATATATGATTTAGCAAGATCGATTTTGTCTTCTTCTAATAATGATTGACCAACTTCATGACCAAGTGCTTTAACGAAAGTATAAGCTAAGCCTCCGCCTATGATTAAGTTATCAACTTTTTCTAGAAGGTTTTCAATTACTCCAATTTTATCCTTAACTTTTGCTCCACCAATAATAGCAGTGAATGGGCGATCAGGATTGGATAAAGCTTTACCAAGAACATCTAGTTCTTTTTGCATTAATAATCCAGATACAGCTGGAATATGATGAGCAATTCCTTCTGTTGAAGCATGGGCACGGTGTGCAGCACCAAATGCATCATTTACAAATACATCTGCAAGCTCTGCATATTGTTTTGCTAACTCTGCATCATTTTTTTCTTCTCCAGCATTGAAACGTACGTTTTCAAGAAGGATTACATCTCCTTCTGAAAGCTTGCTGATTTGTGCTTTAACAGCTTCACCGTATGATTCATCAGCTTTTACAACTTCTTTACCTAGTATTTCAGAAAGACGTTTTGCAACAGGAGTTAAACGTAACTCTTCTACAACTTCACCTTTTGGACGTCCTAAGTGGCTTGCAAGAATAACAATTGCTCCACTTTCTACTAAAGCGTTAATAGTTGGAAGTGCAGCTTGAATTCTTGTTTCATCAGTGATTTGTTGATCTTTCATTGGTACGTTAAAGTCAACGCGAACAAAAGCTTTTTTCCCTTTTAAATCGATATCACGAATTGTTTTCTTATTCATTATAGGTACCCTCCACTGCATATTTTTAAAATAGCGGAAACAAAAGTTGTTTCCGCTGTTTGATTAAAGGGGGTGCTTATTAACTCGCACATATTTCCATTGAAAAGGGAAATTATTTTGTTGCAAGTTGTGCAAAGTGCTTAACAGTTCTTACTAATTGGTTAGTGTAAGACATTTCGTTATCATACCAAGCAACAGTTTTAACAAGTTGTTGATCACCAACAGTGATTACTTTTGTTTGAGTTGCATCGAATAATGAACCATAGCTAATTCCGATAATGTCAGAAGATACAAGCTCTTCTTCTGTGTAACCGAATGATTCGTTAGCAGCTTCTTTCATTGCAGCGTTGATTTCTTCAACAGTAACTTTTTGGTCAAGAACAGTTACAAGCTCTGTTAATGAACCAGTTTTAACTGGAACACGTTGAGCAGCACCGTCTAATTTACCTTGAAGTTCAGGTAATACTAAACCGATTGCTTTAGCAGCACCAGTTGAGTTAGGAATAATGTTTTCAGCAGCTGCACGCGCACGACGGAAGTCACCTTTTGGATGTGGAGCATCTAAAGTGTTTTGGTCGCCAGTGTAAGCGTGAATTGTAGTCATTAAACCAGATACGATACCATATTTATTTTGAAGAACTTGTGCCATAGGAGCAAGACAGTTAGTAGTACAAGAAGCACCAGAGATAACTGTTTCAGTTCCATCAAGAACGTCATGGTTTACATTGTAAACAACTGTTTTCATTTCGCCAGTTGCTGGAGCAGAAATAACTACATTTTTAGCACCTGCTTGAATGTGAGCTTCTGCTTTTTCTTTAGTTGTGAAGAAACCAGTAGATTCGATAACTGTATCTACACCAAGTTCTCCCCATTTAAGGTCAGCTGGATTTCTTTCAGCAGTTGTAACAACTTTTTGACCGTTTACTAAGAAGTATCCTTCATGTACTTCGATTTCACCTTGGAAAGTTCCTTGAGATGAATCATATTTTAAAAGATGTGCTAGCATTTTAGTGTCAGTTAAATCATTGATTGCAACGACTTCTAATTCTGGGTTTTCCATGATTTTTCTGAATGCTAAACGTCCGATACGTCCAAAACCGTTAATACCTACTTTTACTGTCATTATAAATTTCCTCCTCTAATTTTAAGAGTATTAAATATATAAAGGGATTTCCCATTATATCAATTTTTTTGCGGCTCCTTCATCTGTTATTAAAATAGTTAAAGTTGGTGCTTCTTTTAAATAAGCACGTATAGCCTTTGATTTAGATGCTCCACCAGCTACAGCGATAATATTAGGTACGGAAGATAAATCTTCTAGTCTAAGGCCAATTGTTTGGACCTTATGGACAACCTCTCCCTCTTCATTGAAGTAATACCCAAATGCCTCACCAACGGCTTCCGCATTCTTAATCTTTTCTAGATCGCTTTTAGTTGTATTTCTACGATTCGCCATCGTAAGCGCCTCGCCTATACCATGAACTAAAAGGTTTGCTGAACGTATAAGTTTTAATACTTCACTTATACGAGGGTCGTTAGAAATGCTTTTGTACATCTCTTCACTGACCTCATCTGGAGCGTATAAAACTCGATGTTTTGAAGCAGTATGGTCTGCCATCATGGAACAAATTGTATTTGCCTGATTTTTGACATCTTCTCCTATTCCACCACGAGCAGGAACAAATAATAATTCGCCATCTGCAACACTTGGTGTTAGCGCATCAGCAACAGAAGACATAGTAGTCCCACCAGTAACTGCGATGATATTATTTCCCTTTAGGAGAGATTTCATACAATTTGCTGTCGCAAGTCCTAATTCTTTTTTTACCCATGGAGAATGATCACTGTCTCCCGCAACGATAATTACCTTACTGATGCCAAGTTTTCGTTGCAGTAGCTGCTCCATTTCGTTAATACCCGTTACTTCTCTCATTACACTAGAAAGACTTTCCAATACTTCTTCCCCTTTTAAAGTGACTGTCATGCCGATGTTTGAAATATGTATAAGCTGCTGATCTTTTAAAAACTCGACTTCACTTCTCAAGACTCTTTCGGTCAGTCCTAGGCTCACTGCCAGACTTCTTCTTCCGACAGGCTGCATATTCTTAATGTATTGCAGAATATAGTACCTTTTTTGCATAACTGTAAGTAAATCAGGTAATAATCTTTTTTGAATCTCAATAAATGAAACCATGCTTGATGCGCTCCTTCACTTACAGTGGTCGCAAGAAGTCCCACATAGACATTTTTCGTCCCGGGTACTACAAAAAAAATAACTTCCCTGCTACAAGAACAATTCTAACACCAGTATAGTATGAATTCAACTGATATGTGTCTATTTTTTGTAAAATTTGACGAAAAAGTGTCGTTCTTTCTTTTCTTACTATTTGGAAAAAATGAATAATTATTCCCTTAATTTTTAATTGTTTTTTTGAAAAAGGAAAATGGTGTTTGAATGAAAATATTAAGCAAGTATTAATAACTAAAAAGAGGAATTTTGATATTTGAATACTTTACATGAAAACCTTTCTTTAAACAGTAGTCTTTATAGAAATATAATAAGGTAGTAATATAAACACAAAGCTTCTCACAAAGGAAAAACAGCCTAAAAGCTGAATCAGCAATCTGATTTATTTTTAGGTACTAAAAATAGAAGCAAAATAAAAAGGTTTTTCTAAAGAATCGACGATTGTTAGAAACTTCAGAAAAACCTTTTTATTATTTTATTAGCGCCCTCGGAGGGAATCGAACCCCCATTTTAAGAACCGGAATCTTACGTGCTATCCGTTGCACCACAAGGGCATCGTGTATAACTTGCGCCCCATTGAAGTAACGCCTTCATATTATAAGCGAAGTTACTATTTTATGCAATAGATGATGTTTAAAAATAGGAGCAATGGGTATCATGTAGAAAGGATTGTAGAGGAAATAAAAGGATGGATCTCCTTATACCTTCAAGTATCGACTTCCCAATGAAACGCTATTGTACTTTTAAAATTAGGCTCTGTTATTACGTGATTCCCCGCTTATTCGGAATTATACTGTTAATTTGCCAATCATAGTATCGTTAACATTCTGTTATAATAGAACTTAAAATTTAAAAATATACGTAGCAACAACTTTAGAAAAACTGCTATAAAAAAAGATGTCGAATGATATTTTTAGGTATTTAGGCTTTTACGTTTGACCTTAATTGACCATCCGTGTATCATTAGGATTACATACAGTTTAGATGTTTTTCATCTTACTGAAGAAACAAATACTTATCGTTTTTGAACAGACATTATAAAGGAGGATTTTAAATGAATTTAATTCCTACAGTTATTGAGCAAACAAACAGAGGAGAACGCGCTTACGATATTTACTCCCGTTTATTAAAAGACCGTATTATTATGCTTGGTAGTGCTATTGATGATAATGTAGCTAACTCTATCGTATCACAGCTTTTATTCTTAGAAACAGAAAATCCTGAAAAAGATGTATCGATCTATATTAATAGCCCAGGCGGAAGCATCACTGCTGGGATGGCCATTTATGACACAATGCAATATATTAAGCCAGATGTTCAAACAATCTGTATTGGTATGGCTGCATCTATGGGTGCCTTCTTACTTGCTGCTGGTGCAAAAGGGAAGCGTTATGCTCTTCCAAACAGTGAAGTAATGATTCACCAACCACTTGGTGGAGCTCAAGGTCAAGCAACGGAAATTGAAATTGCTGCTAAACGTATTTTATTCTTACGCGATAAATTAAACGGTATTTTATCTGAGCGTACTGGTCAACCTATTGATATTATCGCAAGAGATACAGAACGCGACAACTTTATGACTGCTGATAGAGCAAAAGAATATGGTTTAGTTGACCATGTTATCAGCCGTAATTCTCTAGAAGACAAAAAAAATAACTAATTCACACACTAACCAAATAAACTTAATAAAAAGGCTGTTCCTAGGTAGGGAACAGCCTTTTTATATATAAGGAGAGTTTTTATTTATCAAATAATCACTTAAGCAAATCTTTTAATTTCTGAAGCGCTTCCACCTCGTCGCTACCATCAACAATAAGTTTAATTGTCGCTCCAGAATTTATCGCTAGGCCCATTATCCCCATAATGCTTTTTGCATTTACCTTTCTTCCATCCTTTTCAATAAATACTTCTGATAAATAATTACTTGCCTCCTGTACAAATAAAGCAGCAGGTCTCGCTTGAAGTCCCGCTTTTAGGCCAACTGTTATTTCTTGTTCCACCATCGAACTTCCTCCCCTTTAACAAAGTAGTAATATATCTATTATACAAGGAAAATAAGTTTTTTGCTCTATCCAAGGGGAATAAAATTCAGTTTAAAGAAACTTTTCTGATAATATTTTCACACACAAAAAAATGGATAATATATATCCCTGTCTTTATATATTATCCATTTCTTTTATTTAACTGCTTCTCCACGACGTAGTGCATCTGCAATTTCATCAATTTTTCTTAAACGATGATTGATTCCAGATTTACTTATATTTCCAGAAGATACCATTTCCCCTAATTCTTTTAGGGTTACATCTTGATACGCAACTCGCAACTCTGCAATTTCTCTTAGCTTATCTGGAAGAATTTGCAAACCAACCGTTTTATCGATAAAACGGATATTCTCAACTTGTCTTAATGCAGCCCCAATTGTTTTATTTAAATTGGCTGTTTCACAATTGACCAATCGATTAACAGAATTTCGCATGTCTCTAACAATTCGTATGTCTTCAAAGCGAAGAAGTGCTCCATGTGCACCAATAATATTAAGGAACTCCGTAATTTTTTCCGCTTCTTTTAAATAAGCAATAAACCCTTTTTTTCTTTCTAGAGTCTTACTTTTTAACCCAAAAGTATTCATTAAATCACTAAGGGCAATGATATGCTCTTTATATAAGGATGCTATTTCAAGATGATAGGAAGATGTTTCTGGGTTATTTACAGAGCCGCCTGCTAAAAAGGCCCCTCTTAAATAAGACCGTTTACAGCATTTCTTCTTAATTAGCTCTGGGGAGATTTCATGCGTAAACACAAAGCCTTCTTTCAGAATACTTAATTCCTCCAGCACTTCCTTCCCATGATTAGAAATCCGCACAATATATACATTGTTCTTTTTTAAGCGCATTTTTTTACGAACTAGTAATTCAACTGGTATATCGAAATACCGTTTTATCAAGGTATAGATTCTTCTAGCTATAGCCGCATTCTCTGTTTGTATATTTACAACTAGCCTCTGGTTGGAAAAGGAAAGAGTCCCGTTCATTTGTATCAGTGCTGATAATTCTGCTTTTCCACAGCAATTTTTGGCTTCAATTGTTGTCAATTCTTTTTTTGTTTCTGACGCAAAAGACATGTCCTTCCCCCCTTTTTAGAAAAAAGCAGATGCAATTTAATCCATTATTCAATTATCGAATAAAGAATTTTCGCCATTTCAACAGTATTATGGCGAATAACACCTTGATCAAGCTTGATGATATCGCCAGCTATCACATCTAGCTCCATCCGTTCTAGCCGTTTTATATCAAAAACCACAGGCTTTGCTTTTTCTTCATCATATCTTTGTTGTACACTTGCTGGGATATTCGTTTTGTTCACGATAATCGTGTCGATAAATGGTTGTTCAACATGTTCATATAATGCCTTCACATGATCACTTGCCGTATAATCTAACGTTTCTCCAGCTTGTGTCATTATATTGCATATATATACTCTTTTCGCTTTCGCTTCTAGAACGGCTTCCTTAATTTCTTTGACAACCAAATTCGGCAAGATACTCGTATATAAGCTTCCAGGGCCAATTACAATTAGATCTGCTTGCTGGATAGCATGAATGGTTTCAGGAAGCGGAGCAGAATCCTCTGGAGTTAGAAATACTCTCTTTATTTTTTTCCCAGCTTCCGGAATACTCGATTCTCCAACAACAACCGTCCCATCTTCCATTAATGCATTTAAGATAACACTATGACTTGTTGCAGGTAATACTTTACCACGAACATTAAGTACTTTGCTCATTTCTTGAATCGCATAGGTAAAATTACCAGTAATGGAAGTCATTGCAGCTAAAATTAAATTACCTAATGAATGCCCATCTAAATCTTTACTATTAGTGAATCGATGCTGAAACATTTCCTCCACTAATGGCTCCACATCTGATAGTGCTGCTAATACATTGCGAATATCTCCTGGAGCAGGGATATCAAGATCCTCTCTTAATCTTCCAGAGCTTCCTCCGTCATCAGCTACCGTTACGATTGCTGTTATATCCACTGGATATTTTTTCAATCCTCGTAAAAGTACAGAAAGGCCTGTTCCTCCCCCGATGATTACTATTCTTGGCTGTTCCTTTTCACTCATGCCTGCTGGTCCTTTCTCCTCTCCATATCACGGTGAGCAATAGCAATATTATATTCTTTTTCAAAATGATGTCCAATATATTCTGCTAACGCAACAGAGCGGTGCTGACCCCCAGTGCAGCCAATCGCAATAACTAGCTGCGACTTTCCTTCTCTCTTATATTGGGGCAGCATGAACGTTAACAAATCAATTACTTTTTCTAGAAACTGACCTGTCTCTGTCCATTTCAACACATAACTAGATACTTCTACATCTAAACCAGTTTTCGGTCTCATATGCTCCACGTAATGAGGGTTTGGTAAAAAACGCACATCAAATACTAAATCTGCATCAATAGGAAGTCCATGCTTAAATCCAAAACTCATCACATTTACAGTAAAGATGGATTGTTTATTAACAGAGAACTCTTTTAAAATCTTTTCACGTAGTTCTCTGGGAGAGCTTTGTGATGTATTATAAATAATTTGAGCTCTTCCTTTTAACTCTTCTAACATTTCTCTTTCCATTTTAATTCCTTCTAAAGGAAGTCCAGACGGTGCAAGGGGATGAACTCTTCTTGTCTCCTTATACCTTCTAACTAGCGCGCTGTCATCAGCATCTAGAAAAAGGATCTTAGGTACAACCCAGGAATTTGCTAAATCGTCTAGGGCAGTGAATAAATCATCAAAAAATTCTCTGCCTCTTAAATCCATCCCAAGAGCAACCTTATTCATCTTATTCTCAGACTCTTTCATAAGTTCAAGAAACTTTGGCAAAAGAGTTGGAGGTAGGTTATCTACACAAAAAAATCCTAAATCCTCAAAGCTTTGGATAACAACTGTCTTTCCTGCTCCTGACATTCCTGTGATGATTACGATTTGTGGCTCACTTGCACTCATTTTTATTCCCCCTATAAATCTTTAGCTTGGATCTAATCGGTAACTAATTAATTCAAAATCAGGTGTATAAGTAAATGTCCCATAGATAATTCCATTCCCATGGATCATGTAGTCTAATATATGATAATCGCCTTCAGCCATTGGCAAGTTTTTCACATTATCTAAATCATGCCAGACGATTTTCCCTTCAGCTGATTCATCTACATTGACACCATCAGCGTTCGTAGAGAAAAAGGTGAACATCATCCACTCCGACACAATCTTATCTCCATCCTTAATAATAAAGGTAAAAATCCCTTTTATGTTCGGATTTCTTAAATAAATACCTGTTTCTTCTCTATACTCACGAATACAGGAATCTCGTACAGATTCTCCTGGCTCCATTTTGCCACCTGGCGCTACCCACCAACCACGTCTTGGCTTCTGTAATAACAATACTTTATTATCTTTAAGTAACAAACAATTCGTCACACGTTGCAAATTATTCACCCCGATTTTCTCTGTATGTAGGCACTTCTTTTATCCATTCCTTTTATTATACTATTATTGTCATGCCCTCACAATAAATTGCCTTTTCCAATTAGGAAGGATTCTTCATTCATTACGGAGAATGAATGATATAATCTTTTGAAAAGGATGTGTATTGTTCTTGTATATTAATTTTATAAAAAAGAGTTTGAAATTAAGAAAAATGGAAGCTCTCTTACAACGCGGAGGTAAAGATTGGACCATCAAAAAAGATGTCTATATTCATTTACGAGGCTATAAAGGTGAAAAGGAACTAACCTACTACCTTGATTTTATACCAGATAAAGAATGCTTTATTATTCATAATCTTCGTTTATATAATGGTAAATCTTATTTTCAAATAGACTATCTCCTGCTGACTCGTTTCTTTTTTGTCATTATTGACTGTAAAAACTACTTAGGCACATTAATTTTTGATACAACCTTAAACCAGTTTACTCGAATTAGAAATAATCAAGAAGGGGGATACTTAGATCCTATCTCCCAAGTAAATAGATTAAAGCGACAATTAGAGCATTTCTTACAAAAACACCACTTTACCATTCCCCCCATTGAACCCCTCGTTATTATTTCTAAACCCTCTACAATCATAAAAGGAAATCCCTCCATAAAAAATCATGTTCTTCACAGCCATAGTTTTCTTGATAAATGGGATTAGTTACAAAGAAAATATAAAGTAAATGTTATAGATGAAAAAAGCCTACTCAAAATCTCCAAATTTCTTCGCAAGCATCATACCTCGGAAAACACTAATATATTGGAAAAATACCGAATAAACAAAAAAGACATTATAACAGGTGTTCAATGCCCTCACTGTAAAGCATTTGCGATGATAAGAAAAATGCGTAACTGGTTTTGTCCATCATGTTCCACATTTGATAAACTGGCTCATATAAAAGCAGTAGAGGATTATTTCCTCTTAATCAAACCTTCTATTACCAGTAAGGAATTTCTTGAATTTGTCCATATTACATCCAAAGATACCGCTAATCGGCTTCTTGTTTCAATGAAATTACCTTATACAGGTGAAAATCGAGGGAGAATTTATTACCCTTCGAAAGATTTTTTTGAATGAAAAGAAGTATTTGTATCATTTAACGTGATATGCACTAAAATTATTGAGTTATTCGTGAAAAAAAGTGAAGTATTCGCGAAAACCTCGAAGTTATTCGCGAAAGTTACCATTTATCAGCCAAACCAAAAATCTGCCCAAGCAAAAAAAGGCATAGGCTGTATAAGCCTATGCTAAAAAATATATCTTAAAAGGGGGTCAATTTCTACTTATATGATACCCCAAATATGTTTCACTACTGTTACATTCCAATTAAAACGGAATGACACTTTTAAGAAGTGGTTATGCTTGTTGTTTTAATGATTCTGCTAACTCTTCCACATAATGCTGAGCGCTTTGGGCAGCGATACTTCCGTCACCAGTTGCAGTAACAATTTGGCGAAGTGTCTTTTCACGAATGTCACCAGCCGCAAATATACCTGGTACTTTCGTTTCCATTTGATCGTCTGTTTCAATATAACCATTTTCATTGGTAATTCCTAAGCTTTCAAATGGTTTAGATAATGGAACCATGCCAATGTAAATAAACACGCCGTCAGCCTCTAGCTCTTGCTCTGTTTGATCTAAAGTGGAAACAAGTGTCACACTGCCCACTTTCCCATCCTTTTCATTAATTGCTTTAATCGTATGATTCCAAATAAAGTCAACCTTTTCATTATCAAACGCTCTTTTTTGAAGAATTTTCTGTGCTCTTAATTCATCGCGTCTGTGTACAATCGTCACCTGTGATGCAAAACGAGTCAAGTATACACCTTCTTCAACTGCTGAATCTCCTCCGCCGATAACAAATAGACGCTTATTCTTAAAGAACGCACCATCACATACAGCACAGTAAGAGACACCGCGACCTCCTAATTCTTTTTCACCTGGTACGCCAACCTTTTTATATTCTGCACCTGTAGAAATAATAATAGATCTTGCTTTAAATTCTTTTGAACCAGCTTTCACTGTTTTGTATTCTTTTCCATCCACTATTTCTTTAATATCACCATAAGCATATTCAGCACCGAATTTCTTTGCATGATTAAACATTTTATTGGATAGGTCTGGGCCTAAGATACTTTCAAATCCAGGAAAGTTTTCCACTTCTTCTGTATTCGCCATCTGTCCACCAGGTATTCCTCTTTCTATCATTAATGTAGAAAGATTGGCACGAGAAGTATAAACAGCAGCTGTCATTCCAGCTGGTCCTGCCCCAATAATAACAACATCATAAATTTTTTCTTCTGTCATTTTCAAAAACTCCTTTTCCCATTAACTAACGCATTTATTATACTAAATAAACGCTTAGATAAAAGAATCAATCTTTAAATTAATTTCTATTTCTTATTATAAGTATGATTATCTATTACTATCCTATAAAACCAATCCCCTATCCGTCCAAAAATCTGCTCAAACTCGAAAAATTTTCAAAAATAGCTGAATAATCATTTACGGATAGGCAGTAATCTAGGATAGAATTTATTGGAATTTATGTAGTCCCCCTATTTTTTCCACTCTTTATTATGTAATTTCTAAAAGATTTATATCAAATCCTTTAGTTTCTTGACCTCATTTGCTAAAATTAGTCTCCGCTCCCGTAATTCTTCTTCTTCCTTCAAAAGTTCGTCTAATTGATTAGTTAAAACTTGGTAAACATGATCGTCTTCATTAGCATTCTTGCCATCGCAAATGGCTTTTACCTTTATAGAAAAATAAATATCATTCACCATATTATTAGATTAATTATAACTCTTTTTATCATCTATTTAATCATTTAATCCATTTCAACTGCTATTAAAATACATCCCTAAAGCAACCTAAAAAAAGAAGCAGCTAAATTCTATCCGAATTAAACTGCTTCTATAAGGAATTATTTTTCATTAAACGCATAAAACATCCTAAATGATAGATATTAACTATAGATAGGTTGCATATAATCCTTCATTGACTTTATATATTTCTGTAATGTTGAAGTAGAGAGTCCATACTGATCGGCAATTTCTTGCTGGGTCTTTTTTGTCTCACGAGTTTGATTCCATAAATAATCGATAGCTGCTGCACTGGCAATGCAATTTTTATATAAAGTACCGGCTGTTTGCATTTCCATGATTGCTGAAAACCATAGTAGATATAAGCTAGTTTCTTCTGTTCCAATTGGATGATAGTTCGTATAAATTTGCTCTGCTGTATGATGTGCAACATATAGGAACGGATCCTCTATTTCAGTACCAGTCTTCACAAAGGCTAAATAATCTTGTTCTAATTTCGTTGAACAATTCTTTAACTGCATAGCAGATGAAGAAAGAATTTTTTCCTTTTGACTAGATACAGAAGTTAAGAATGTCGCAAACAATCGTTCCTCTACATGATTGCTGTCAAATCTTTTCAGAATAGAGCTAAGATGCTCCTCAAATCCACTAACCTTATAATCCAAATTATTCCATGGTTCTTGTCCTTCTTTTTCTGGCTGCTGCTCCAATACTTTTTTCCATGCTTTTTTTGCCGTTTGCTTATTTCCTGTGTTATACGCGGAATACGATAACCAATAGTAAAAAGAACTGTCTCCTTGGAATCCTTGTTTATAAATCTTCTTCAACCAAAAATACGCCGTGTCATACTCGCCAATAAGTGCGAAAGTAGTGCCTAGTTTGAATTGATGATCAATAGAAATAGGGTTGATTTTTCTTAAAATAGCTGCCATTTCCGCAACATGAGCATCGTTATTTTGATAATAGGCAAATACTAGCTTATTACATAAAGCATGTAAGTTTCCTATATTCTGAGTCAATACATGCTCTAAAATTTCGCTAGCCTTTTCCGATTGACCAAGATAAAAATGAGCTAAAGCTAAATTATTATAGGCCGACCAATACTCTGGATAATCTTGAATCACTTTCGTCAGCACTTCTACAGCCTTTGCAAAGTTACCAGACTCAAGCAATGCTCTTGCCTGCTCCTGTCTTGTAATAAGATCTTCTTCCTCGTAGGCTTCTTCTTCCTCAAGCTCATCGGATTCCAAAGAAAGAACCTCCATTAGGTCTTCCGTATCCTCTACAAACTCCCCATCTTTATCCAGACTTAAATAGAGTTTTGCATGATAATATGCATCTTTAAAAAATCCTAAATGGGCATAATTATTCGCTAGGAAATAATAACACTCAACCATACCCTCATCTAATTCTTCAATAATATCATGGAGAAGTTCATTTGATTTTTGATATTCTCCAACATCTGCATAAACGACTGCAAGCTGACACGCAATCATTGGTTCTCCTGGCTCCAACGCCAGTGCTCTTTGCAAATATTTAAGGGATTTATAATAATCTCTTTGATGGTATGCTTTAATTCCTTTGTTAAAATAAAATTCGCCTGTAGGATTAAATGTAATAAGTTTACCCACTGGTTGTACTCTACTTGAGTTTTTATTCATAAATCCTCCAATATATATATGTTCCCTTATAAAGCAAGAGATAAATAGCATGCTAAAATAAATGGTTATTGTTAACTAAACAATTATACCATATTAAGTTCATTTCGGAGAAGAGTCAATCCTATTTTGGAAAAAAAGTGTATGAATTTAAAGCAGAAATTTGTTGGTAGGAAAAAGGGGTCGGAATAACTTTTCGATGAAGCCATTCACGTACAAGCAAAAAGTAAAAAGGCTCATTCTTCTTAATCGAATGGGCCTCTTTTTCTATCTCTTTACTTACCTTGCTTCTCTTCATGACGTGCTTCCAATACATTTAAAATTTCAGAAAATGGAAGTTTTTGCTCTCTTAATAGGACGAATAAATGATAAAGAAGATCGGATGCTTCCCATTTCAATTCCTCTGAATCGCGATTTTTCGCAGCAATAATAACTTCTGCTGCTTCTTCTCCGACTTTCTTCAGAATCTTATCTACCCCTTTTTCAAATAAATACGTTGTATATGTACCTTCAGGACGATTTCTATCTCTTTCTTCAATAACTTTCTCTAAGTTAGCCAGAATCTGATAATCTGCAGATACTTTTTTAACTGCTTCTTTATTTTGATAAATGCTCTCTATAAAACAGCTTGTTGTTCCATTATGGCAAGCAGGACCAGCTGGATTGGTGAATACTACTAATGCATCTTGATCGCAATCATATTTAATCTCTACAATTTGCTGTGTATTGCCACTTGTTGCCCCTTTATGCCAAAGTTCTTGTCTAGAACGGCTATAAAACCAAGTCTCCCCTGTTTGTAAGGATTTTTCTAAGGATTCTTTATTCATATAAGCAAGTGTTAACACTTCTTTCGTAGTAGCATCCTGTACAATAGCAGGAATTAATCCTTTTTCATCAAATTTCAATTCCTCTACATTCATCTGACAAGCACTCCCTTTTCCTTCAAATATTCCTTTACTTCATGAACAGATGTTTCTTTATAGTGAAAAATAGAAGCAGCCAGCGCAGCATCAGCTTTTCCCTCTTTAAACGCTTCTTCAAAATGGGCAGCATTTCCAGCTCCTCCTGAAGCAATAACAGGAACAGAAACAGCCTCACTCACTGCTTTTGTTAATGCTAGATTAAAGCCATTTTTCTCTCCATCCGAATCCATGCTTGTTAATAGGATTTCACCTGCTCCAAGTTCTACCACTTCTTTTGCCCACGTAATAACATCTTTATCAACTGGATTTCTACCACCATGTGTATATACCCGCCATGATTCAAGTGCTGCATCATATTTTGCATCAATCGCAACTACAATACATTGAGAACCAAAAAAATTAGCCCCTTCTTCAATCAAAGATGGATTTAGCACTGCAGCTGTATTTAATGATACCTTATCCGCACCCGCACGAAGAATTTTTTTCATATCCTCTAATGAATGAATGCCTCCTCCAACAGTAAAAGGAATAGCAAGCTGGGATGCCACTTCCATTACTACTTCTACCATTGTCTTTCTACCTTCATGGGAAGCAGATATATCGAGAAATACTAATTCATCTGCTCCTTGTTCATCATAAAAGCGCGCTAATTCAACTGGATCTCCTGCATCTCTTAATTGAACAAATTGGATTCCTTTTACAACCCGTCCATCTTTAACATCCAAACATGGAATAATTCGCTTTGTTAACATTTTAAAACCCCTCTCACAATGAGCTTGTCGAAATGTTTCTTCCGCTAGTACATTTTCCCCAAAGCTTCTTCTAGTGTGAACCTTCCTTCATATAACGCCTTGCCTATAATCGCACCGCCAACACCCTTAGAGTGTATCTCTTTCAGCCGCTTAAGATCTTCTATACTACTTACTCCACCTGATGCAATCACTTCTTTTTTTGTTGCCAAAGCCATTTCTTCAATTGCCTCTATATTTGGGCCACTCAACATGCCATCTGTTGCAATATCCGTAAAAATAAAGGTCTCGGCTCCTGCTTCTGCAAATCGTTTCCCCAACTCTACAGCTTTCACCTCAGAGGTCGACAGCCATCCATGTGTCGCTACAAGTCCATTTTTCACATCGATTCCAATGGCAATTCCCTTTCCATATTTCCGAATCATCTCCATCGCAAATTCTGGATTGGAAACAGCAACACTGCCGAGTATTACTCTCGTTACCCCATTTTCTAAATAGTGAACAATATCTTCCTCTTGTCTAATGCCTCCTCCAATTTGCACTTTCACACCTAATTTTTTTGCTGCATCAATAACAAATTGGTCGTTTACTCTTTTGCCATCTTTTGCACCATCTAAATCAACCATATGTATCCATTTAGCACCCTGCTCAACAAAGCTCTTGGCCATATCAAACGGTGAATCACCATAGATTGTTTCTTTATCATAGTCCCCTTGTAGCAAACGGACACATTTTCCGCCCCGCATATCAATAGCAGGATATAAGGTAAAGGTCATGTAAGTTCATCCTTCCTGTATTAAACTAGCAAAATTGCTTAATAAATGCATACCCAATTTACTACTTTTCTCTGGATGAAACTGCATGCCATATACATTGTTTCTTCCTACTACTGCTGGTACCTCTTTATCATAGGAACAGCTCGCGATGATTACTTCGTCTTTTGTATCTGCATAATAGGAGTGCACAAAATAAACAAAATCATCGTCCCTATTTGGTGCTATTGATGACTCTTTCTTAAAATGAAGCTTGTTCCAGCCCATATGAGGTACCTTATATGCTGAACCATCTTCTGCTATTCCAGGAAAACGAACTACTTTTCCAGGCAATAATTTCAAGCCTTCACTGTAGCCATGCTCCTCACTCGACTCAAACAATAGCTGCATTCCAAGACATATTCCTAAAAAAGGCTTGCCACTGTCAACAAATGTGTCAATCATCTCCGCTAAACCAGTCTCCTTTAGCTTTGCCATCGCATCTTTAAATGCACCCACGCCAGGAAGAATTAATGCATCTGCGCTTAACAAAGCTTCTTTGTCCTCTGAAATAAAATAAGGAGCATTTAATCGTTCCAGTGCTTTACTCACACTGAACAAATTTCCCATTCCATAATCAATAATCCCGATCATTTACAGCATCCCTTTCGTCGAAGGAATCCCCTTGATTCTAGGGTCAATTGTCGTAGCTTCATCTAGTGCACGAGCCATCGCTTTAAAAATCGCTTCAATCATATGATGAGTATTGTGTCCGTAATGTAAAATAACATGAAGATTCATTCTAGCTTCTAATGCAAATTTCCATAGAAATTCATGGACAAGTTCGGTATCAAACGTCCCAACTTTATCACTTGGAAATTCAGCACGAAATTCTAGATGCGGTCTATTACTTAAATCTATTACTACTTGCGCTAACGTATCATCCATTGGTACAAAGCTATTTCCATATCGCTTTATGCCCTTTTTATCACCAAGAGCATCCTTCAGCGCCATTCCAAGACATATTCCAATATCTTCTGTAGTATGGTGATCATCTACTTCAATATCGCCATTTGCTTGTACTGTCAAATTAAATTGACCGTGTTTTGTAAATAAATCTAGCATGTGATTCATAAATGGTACGCCTGTATCGATTTCAGAAACTCCTTCTCCGTCTATATTTAAAGATAACTGAATGTTTGTTTCTCCTGTTTTTCTATTGATTGCAGCGGTTCTTCCCATATTCCTTCCTCCTCGTATAGTAAGTTTATAGTCCTCTTTCGAGGTAATTTCCAATTAAAATATTGTTCTTTGATAATTCTATAGATGTTAGTTCAGATA